>NZ_LJFZ01000002.1:96509-196959 GCF_001420875.1 Frankia sp. AvcI1
CCCGGTACCAGCGACCGTCGTGACGATGCCCCGGGAGTCGATGCGGCGGATCCGGTTGGCTTCCGAGTCGGCGATGTAGAGATCGCCGGAACGGTCCGCGACGGCTGCGGTGGTGGCCTGCAGCCGGCCGGCGCTCGCCGGACCGCCGTCGCCGGGCGGGCTCGGGGAGAGCCCGGTGCCACGTTTGATCAGCGTGGTGATGATCCCGGCCCGATCGACCCGGCGGAGTCCGTCCAGCACACAGATGTACAGGTTGCCGGCGACGTCGACGCTGATCTTCTCGGTGGTCGCGAAGTCCAGCGCGGCCTGGATGGCCGGACCACCGTCGCCGGTGTCGGCGTCATCGCCGGTGCCGACGATCGTGGTGACGGTCCCGTGGGTGTCCACCCGGCGGACGCGGTTGCTCTCGTCCGAGATGTAGATGTTTCCGGCGGCATCGACCGCCACGCTGCCGAGCCGTTGGAAGGCGGCCTGCAGGGCCGGACCGCCGTCGCCGGAGGTACCGGTCTCGCCGCTGCCCGCGACAGTGCTCACGTAACCCCGCCGGTCGATCCGGCGGATCCGCGGATCGGCCTGATCGGCCAGGTACACGTTGCCGGCCGCGTCCACCGTCAGGTCCTTGAACTCGTTGATGGCCGCCACGCCGTCCGGGCCCGGGGGTGTGACACCGGCGTCGCCGACCGCCGCGGTAGTCGTCGCCCCCGAGCGCGGTGACGACGCGGAGCCACCCGGGATGACGAGACATGCGATCAGGCCCAGGACCATGGTGGCGGCCGTGGCCGCAACGGTGACCGCCAGCCGCTGCCGCCTGAGAGGCCGCACTGCGGGCGGCGGCGTTACCGGGGCGGCGGCATCGGCCCCACCGGGCCGGAACCCACCCGGCCGGAAGGCCCCGGGCCTGACCACGCCGAGCGGCACGGAGCCGGGCGACGGCCCGGCCAGGGTGGACCGATCCGAGGCCGACGTCGGAACCGCGGCCGGGATCGAGGCCGTGGTCGAGTCCGACCGCGGGGTCGAAGCCGGGGTCGGCAGCGGGAGCGGGGTCGGAAGAGATGTCGGGCCGGCCAGGTCCCGGCCGGCCAGATCCCGGCCGGCCGGGGGCGACGGCTGCTCCACGAGATCGTCGACGACCCGCACGGTGACGCCGCAGCCGTGCAGCCACCGCGGGCCGAATGCGGCGCCGGCCGCCACAGCCAGCTCGCGGGCGAGGTCCAGGCCGGTCGGGTGGCGCGCGGCGGGATCCTTGGCCAGCGCCCGCGCCACCACCTCACCGAGGGCCGGCGGGACGGCGGGCAGCGGTGGCGGCTCGACCTCCAGATGCCAGCGGAACAGCTCGGACACCGGCAGGCCGCGGGGGAACATCGACTCGCCGCGCAGTAGCTCGTGGAGCACCACGCCGAGCCCGTAGACGTCGGTGGCGGGGCTGAGCCTGCCGCGGCGGATCTGTTCGGGGGCCATGTAGCGGGGGGTGCCGGCGAGCCGGCTGGCCTCGCCGGCCGTCCCCTCGAGGATCTTCGCGATGCCGAAGTCGGTGAGCTTCGGCAGGCCGGAGCCGGTGAACAGGATGTTGGCCGGTTTCACGTCACGGTGCGCAATGCCGAACCGGTGGGCCTGTGACAGCGCGTGGGCCACCGCGAGCCCCACCGCGCACGCCGCCGGCGGGCTGAGCCGGCGNNGGNCCACCGGTCCACCGGGCAGCAGCTCCATCACCAGCAGGCACAGGTCGTCTCGGACGACGAAGTCGTGGATGCGGACGATGTGTGGATGGTCCAGCCGGCCCAACATCTGGGCTTCGGCGCGGGAGGCGTCCACCGCCGCCGGGTCGGTGGCGGCCGTGGACAGCACCTTGATCGCGACCGGCCGGTCGAGGTCCCGGTGGTGCCCGGCCAGCACCAGCCCGGAACTGCCGGTGCCGAGCTGGCCGCTGATGGTGTAACCGGGCAGCGCGGCCCGCACCCGGTCGCGGTCGACGGCTACCACCGGCGCCCCTTCCCCGCCGCCCGGCGCCCGGCGCTCATCGGCGGTGGGCCCCCTGGGATGCCGGCCCCAGCGCGATGGCCAGGATCCGCGAGCCGTTCACCTCGGACACCAACAGATATCCCCGGTAGAACAGGAGGCTCGACGGATAACTGATTGNGGCGTCGAGGGCCCGCTGGCCGTTCCCCGCGTTGCCAGCCACCCCGGTACCGGCGATGGTCGTGATGATGCCGTGGGTGTCGATCCGCCGGATCCGGTTGACCTGGGGGTCCGCCAGGTAGATGTTGCCGGCGTCGTCGACCGTCACCCCCGCGCCGACCGTGTGGATCGCCGCCCTGGTGGCCGGTCCGCCGTCGCCGGAGAACCCCATGGTGCCGGTGCCGGCAGCGGTGGTGATGATCCCGTGGGTGTCGATCCGACGCACCCGGTTGTTACCCTGGTCGGTCACGTACATGGTGCCCGCGACATCCACCGCGAGGCTCTCGGGCCACTGCAGCCGGGCGGCGGTCGCAGGCCCGCCGTCGCCGCCGAACCCGTCTCCGCCGGAACCGACGACCGTCGAGATGACCCCGGCGGTGTCGACCTTCCGGATCCGGTCGTTCGAGCCGTCGCAGATGTACACGTTGCCGGCCCGGTCGACCCACAACGCGCTCGGCTCGTCGAGCATGGCCTGCCGGGCGAGCACACCGTCGCCGGAGAATCCGCCGATCTTCGGGCCGTTCTCCCCGGAGAACCCGAACNCCCCGGTGCCGGCGAAGGTGGTGATCACTCCGGNCGGGTTCACCCGCCGGACCCGCTGGTTGCCCTGGTCGGAGATGTAGATGTCGCCGGCGGCGTCGACGGCGATGCCCGCGGGATCGGCGAGCTCCGCCCGGATGGCCGGACCGCCGTCGCCGGTGAACCCCCTGATGCCGTTGCCGGCCACGGTCGTGACGACGCCGTCGCGGTCGACCCGGCGGACCCGCTGGTTGCTCTTGTCGACGATGTAGAGGTTGCCGGCGGTGTCGACGGCCATCGCGTCCGGCTTGTTCAACCCGGCGCCGGCGGCCCGGCCGCCGTCGCCGGAGAACCCGTCGTTTCCCGTGCCGACGGCCCCCCCGATCTGCCCGACCGCCAGCGTCCTCGGTACCCAGGCCGGCAGCGGTTCGGGTCCGGAGCCGCGGGTGGCCGCGAACGTGATCCCGCCGGCGGCAGCCAGCACGACGACGATGGCGGCCGGGAGCCAGACCCGCCGGCGCGGCCGGCGACGGTGTTCCCCCGTCCCGTCCGAACCCCACCCGTCGACCCCGGTCCCGTCGGCGGCGGCGGGGATCCGGGACCGGCGTGGGCGATGCCGGGTCGGCTCGCGCAGCTCGTCGGGCAGGTGCAGGACGATCCCGGTGCCGGCGGTCCAGTCCCGGCCATACGCCTGGCGCGCGGCCAGCGCGAGCGCGTGGCCGAAGACCCGGGCGTTCGGCTGGCGCTGTTGCGGCTGTTTGGCCAGCGCCCGCATCACCACCCGGGCAACCGGTTCGGGCACTCCCGGCGGCGGTNCCGGCATGACCTCCTGGTGGTGGCGGAACAGGTCGGTGATGGACAGCCCCGGGCCGTACATCGGCCCCCCGGTGAGCTGCTCGTAGAGCAGCACCCCGAGNGAGTACAGGTCGGTCGCGGGGCTCAGCCGCCCGCCGAGGATCTGCTCGGGGGCCATGTACCGGCCGGTGCCCACCACCCGGCTGGCGGTGGACGCGGTGCCGTCGAAGATCTTCGCGATGCCGAAGTCGGTGAGCTTCGGCTGACCGGCCATGGTGAACAGGACGTTGTCCGGTTTCACGTCCCGGTGCAGCACCCCGGCCTCGTGGGCGGCGGCGAGCCCGTCGGCGACGGCCAGGGCGACGGCGCAGGCGGACTGCTGGCCGAGCTGCTGCCGGGTGAGGGTACCGCCGGAGAGCACCTCCATCACCAGCAGGCAGAGGTCGCCGTGATCGACGTAGTCGTAGATCTGCACGATGTGCGGATGTTCGAGCCGGCCCAGCAGCCGGGCCTCGGTGCGAAACCCGGCGGCCACGTCGGGCCGGCCGGCGGCGGCGGTCGACAGCACCTTGATGGCGACGTCNCGGCCGAGGTCCAGATGCCGGCCGGCGAGGACCAGCCCGTAGCCGCCGGAACCCAGCTCCTCTCCCACCGTGTAGCCGGGCAGGGCGGCGACCACCCGGTCACGGTCGATCACTGGCACGGNCTGCTCACCCTCTCGTGGACGCGGGCGTCGAGGGGAGGGGATGCGACGGCACCACCACCCGGATCCGCCCGCTGGCCCGGTCGGAGAAGAACACGTTGCCCTCGTGGTCGACGCCGACAGCGCCGTCCGGCCGGCCCAGCTCGGCGTTGCCCGCCAGGCCGCCNTCCCCGGCGGAGCCGGGGCGGCCGGAGCCGGCGAGGGTGGTGATGATGCCGTGGGTGTCGACTTTGCGGATGCGGCTGTTCCCCCGGTCGGTGATGTAGAGGTTGCCGACGGCGTCCACCGCGATGCCGCGGGGATCCTGCAGGGACGCCTTCACCGCCGGGCCGCCGTCGCCGGCGAAACCGCGCAACCTGTTGCCGGCGACGGTGGTGATGACGCCGTGGGTGTCGACCTTGCGGATGCGGGAGTTGTCGGTGTCGGCGATGTAGACATCGCCCGCGGCGTCCGCGGCGACGCCGAACGGGACGTCGAGGAGGGCATCCGTCGCCGGGCCGCCGTCGCCGAACGAACCCCGGCCGCTGGATCCGGCGAAGGTGCTGATGATGCCGCGGGCGTCGACCTTGCGGATCCGGTTCTCGCCCTGGTCGGCGATGAACAGGTCACCGGCGTCGTCCGTGGCGACCGCGGTCGGGAAGGACAACGGGGCCGCGAGCGCCGGGCCGCCGTCGCCGGCGCCGGCGCCGGAGTAGCCGACGGGGTCGCCGACGATGAAGTGGTCATTGATCCCGGCGACGGTGGTGATGATCCCCCTCGGGTCGACCCGGCGGATGCGGTGGTTGAGCCTGTCGGCGATGTAGAGGTCGCCGCGGTTGTCCAGCGCGATCCCCGCCGGCTGGTCGAGTTGGGCGGCCACGGCCGGGCCGCCGTCGCCGGAGAACCCCGCGACGCCGGTGCCCGCGATGGTCGTGATGACCCCGGCGGCGTTGATCCGCATCACCCGGTTGCTGCCGAAGTCGGCGAAGTACAGGTTGCCGAACGCGTCGGCGGTGAGGCCGAACGGATCAGCGAGACTGGTCCGCAGCGCGAGCGCGCCATCGACGGGGCTGCCCCTGGCTCCGGTGCCGGCAACCGGCAGGATCCGGGCCCCCGGATCGCTGGTGACCTGCGGTGATCTCGGCGTCGGGAGTGTTCCGGAGACGGCCGGCCGCGACACCGGTGACGAGGAGCCGCCCCAGGTCAGATAGAGGCTCGTCGCCGCGACCAGGGCCAGCACGCCGGTGGCGGCCGCCGCCGGCCGGCGGCATCGGCGGCGCACACGCGTCGGCGGGTCGGCGCGGGACACCTCGCCCGCCGACCCGTCGGACGCCGGACCACCGGATTCCGACCCGTCGACGCCCGAACCGTCGGCCCCCGAACCGCCCGAGCCCGGGTCCGCACCGCCCGGCTGGGGTGGAGATGCCAGGACGCCTGCCGGGCCGAGGCCGCCGCCGTCCCCCGACTCGGCCCCGTACCAGGGCACCGCCGCCGATCCATCCGGGCCGTACGCCGGCATCGGCATCGGCGGCGGTGTCCCCACCCGGCGGGTCAGGTCGGCATCCGCCGTGACCCCGGCCGCGACGGTGGTCGCGGGCCCCGCGGCGGTCGCGGTCGCCGTCGGGGGATCCCCGGCGTCCTCGATGATCCGAACGACGACGCCGGCGCGGTGCAGCCAGTTGGGCCCGTACACGACCCGGGCGGCGGCGGCGAGGTCGGCGGCGAAGGCGCGGGCGGACGGGGGCCGGGCCGCCGGATCCTTCGCCAGGGCGCGCAGCACCACCCGGCCGATCGNCTCGGGCACGGTGACGGGAACCGGCGCCGGCACCTCGCAGTGGTGGCGCAGCAGCTCCGGGACCGACAGCTCCGGCGGGAACAGCGGGCCGCCGGTCATCAGCTCGTACAGGGTCACACCGAGGGCGTACAGGTCGGTCGCCGGGCCGAGCGCGGCCTCGCGGATCTGCTCGGGGGCCATGTACCGGGGAGTGCCGATGACACCGCGGGCGACGGTCGCCGGGTCGTCGAACATCCTGGCGATGCCGAAGTCGGTCAGCTTGGGCTGGCCGGCGGTGGTGAACAGGATGTTGTCCGGCTTGATGTCCCGGTGCAGCACGCCGAGCCCGTGCGCCTGCACGAGCGCGTCCGCGACAGCGAGGCCGACCGCGCAGGCGTCGGGCCCGGACAGGTGCTGGCGGGTCAGGCTGCCGCCGGAGAGCAGCTCCATCACCAGCAGGCGGACGTCGCCGCGCGAGACGAAGTCATAGACCTGGGCGATGTGCGGATGGTCAAGCCGGCTCAGCAGGCGGCCCTCGGTGCGGAAGTCCTCCGTCGCGCTCTCCCCGTGGACCGCCCGCAGCGAGAGGATCTTGATGGCGACGTCGCGGTTGAGCGGATGGTGATGCCCGGCGAGCACCCGGCCGTACCCGCCCATCCCAAGTTCCCGACCGACGGTGTAGTCGGGCAGCGCGGCGATGACGCTGTCACGGTCGACTGCCGGCATGTCCTCTCCTCGGCCGCGTCCCCANCACCACGTCGTCCATGTCTGGCGCACGCTGGCCCGCGCGAAGTTGCGCCTACTTTCCGTCCGCTACCCCAAGAGGGGACCACACCATGACACAACNGATCTCCGCGCGCACGGGACGCTTGTCGCCTGTTTGCCACTCCCACGCGTGCCTGCGGCCGGCTGCCGGGGGGACGGGCGGCGATGGCGCCGGGATGCCGCCAGACCGGCACGGCGGTCAGACGGCGGTCAGGATGACGCCTGGGCCGCCACGCCTTGGCCCAAGATCGAGCATCGCCAACCGGGTGAGCGAGCGTTTCGCGCTGGTCAGGCGAGTGACACCGTCCAGGCGCCGTACTCGCGGGCCACGTCGGTCACCGTCAGGGTGGTCAAGGTGCCCGACCGTGTTGGGCTGTGCGTGCTCAGAGCCTGATCGAGCGGGGTGATCAGCATGTCCTCGAGGGCGGAGCCGATGCTGTGGTCGTCGAGGTGTAGGTCGGCGAGGCGGATGAACAGCTCCAGGAGTTCCGGGGTCGGGGGTTCGGGCTGCGTGTCGGCGTAGCCGTCGAACCAGGCGCCGGGGTGGTGCAGCTTCGCGGGGGTGGCGTCGGCGCTGGGCGTCGTCGTGGCGGGGGTCGTCATGGCGGGGGTCGTCATGGCGGCGGTCATGAGCCGTGCCGCCGCGGCCGGGCCGTTGGTCCGCGCGGCCGTCCGGACCGCTCCGCGAAGGCGCTGAGGGCGGTGCGGCCGGATCGTCCGGCAATGGCTGCGCCGAGCGTGTCGGCCCATTCGCCGAGCGCGAGCATCGCCACGCGCTCCTGCAGGTCGGCAAGCCCCCGGATGTGGGTGTAAAGGCTGGCGTCGCGGACGCCAAAGCGCTCGGGGGGATCGTCGTCCCCGCCCGCGCGGGGATCTTTCCNCCCCCCGAGGGGCGTCGCCGCAGCCGGTCCAACCCCGACGGCGACGCCGGCCTCGCCATCTGCCCGCTCGCCGTCCCGACCAGCAGCTCCCCGCCGGTCAGCCCCGGCGCCGGCTGTTTGACCGGGCCGACCCGCTCGTCGAGCGTCTCGACGACACCGAGCCGGTCGACCAGCTCGGCCACCGCGGCCAGTCCCGTCACCCGACCCGCAGCCGGCGAACTCGGGCTTGCCGCGGCGGGAGACCCGCCGCCGGGGGGTCATGTCCACGGCGGCAGGTCGGCTGCGGTGCCCGGCTGTCTGGCAGATGCCTACCGGTTGCGGTGTGGGCTCCGATGGCCAGCGGCTTGACGGCCAGGCTCCGGGGTCAGCGGTCCTGAGGGTCCGTGGTCCTGAGGGTCAGTGGTCCTGAGGGTCAGTGGCGAGGCGTCGGAGCCGCGCTGGCCCCGAGACCGAGGCCGTTCGGTCCGGCACTGGCGCCGACACCGGCTCCTGGCACGGTGGCGCCGAGACCCACGCCGCTTTGCCCCGTCTGCGCGCCCACCCCGGTGCCCGGCGCGCTGGCACCGAGACCGAGGCCGCCCGGTCCGGCACTGGCGCCGACACCCGCGCCCGGCGCGGTGGCGCCAACACCCGTGCCGCTTTGCCCCGCCTGGGCGCCCACCCCGGTGCCCGCTCCGACGCGAGCGCCGGCCCCGGCGCTACCCGGCCCCGCGGTCGCGCCCACCGCCGCGTTCGGCCCCACTGCGGCGCCGGCCCCGACACCGCCCGGGTCGAGACGGGTATCGGCCTGCGCGCCCGGTGCGACCGTGGCGTCGACCTGAGCCTGTAGTGCCCGCACGCAGAAGGGGCCTACCTTGTCGCGACCGCCGGCTGCGGTGACCAGGGCAGTCATACCCGGGGAGTCAAGAGCCGTGCTGGCGCCGCTCGCCGCGGTCGCCGTGTAGGTGTGGCACAGCGCGAGCAGCGACGCCGAGACGGCGGCGCCGGGGCTCGCCACGGCGACCACCGGGGTGGTCACCGTGGCGGACGGCGTACCCGTGGCCGACACGGTGCGGCCGCCTCCACCGGTGAGCGGGAGTACTCCGGTGCTGGCGGCCACGGCAGCGCCGCTGAGGACGGTGGCTCCGACCGCCGCGGCGGCGATCTTCGCGGTCAGGGCGTTCGCGAGCATCAACTTCAACATCGATTTTCTCCGCGGCTGGGGGACGTGAACGAGACGCGCCTCCCGGAAGGCGGCCACCGCCGCCTCCTCACCGTCGAGCTCCCCGTCGCGGGCCGGAGCGGACGCGGCGGCAAGCAGATCGGCAAGGGGATCCGTACCGATCCCGGCGTTGACCGGGTCGCCGCGAAGCAGCCGCTCCGCGTCGACCCGACCGTCCGGACGAGGTCGGTATGTGCTCATCTCACGTCCTTCAGCGTCGAAGTCCTCGCCGGTGTTACACCCGACCGAAACCCGTGGTCATCGCTGCACGCCGATATCCCGATCATGTTCGTCTGCTCCTGGCCGACCGGTCCTGCTGATCCCCTCGCGCACCGAGGTGTTCGACCGCACCGAGCTGTTCGGCGAGCCTGCGCAACCCCCGATGCGCCGCGGTACGCACCGCACCGGCCCGCTTGCCCAGGACCCGTCCCGCGGTCTTCGCGTCCAACCCCATCACCACCCGCAGCAGCACCGCCTCGGCCTGGTCCAACGGCAGGCCCGCGATCAGACGCAGGGCCGCCTCAGTGGACATCGCCTCCAACGCTTCGCCTGCGGTGTCGTCAGGGNCGGCCAGCTGCGCCGTCACCAGCTCGACCGGGACGTCCTCCCGCTGGCGGCGACCCCGTCTGCGCAGGTGGTCGAGCGCCCGGTGACGCGCGATCGTGGCCGCCCAGCCGCGGAAACCATCGGCGTCCCCGCGGAACGTCGGCAGGTCACGAGCAATCTGCAGCCACGCCTCGGAGGCGACATCCTCCGCGTCGTCGCCCACCAGTACCCGCAGGTATCGCAGCAGACCCGGCTGGACCGTCCGGTAGATCAGCCGGAAGGACGCCTCGTCTCCCCGCTGCGCTCCGCTGACCGCCGAGGAGAGATCCGGCTCCGTGGTGGGAGGAGGATCGGTGTCGGGGCCGTCTCGGAACGGGGTACTGGNGCCGCCGAAGGTACGCCTGATCGGTGTCGGCG
The DNA here is from genome assembly GCF_001420875.1 of Frankia sp. AvcI1. Lineage (NCBI taxonomy): Bacteria > Bacillati > Actinomycetota > Actinomycetes > Frankiales > Frankiaceae > Frankia > Frankia sp. AvcI1. Next base: position 106,265 of record NZ_LJFZ01000002.1, read on the forward strand.
GAGCCGGTATCACCGGTACGCCGGCGGCGGTGGGCACCGACTCCGCGGTGGCCGGCAACTGTCGCGGAATCCCACGGGTTGCGGCCTCACCACCTGCGCTCATCTCCGCGCTCTCGCTCACCGCGCAGATGATGGAGCCCCATCTGAACGGCCATCGCAGGAGGGCACTGTTGACAGNGCAGTGGCACCCAGCCGACACGTTCGGCTTCCATCATGGCGAGGACCCNCCCGAGACGTTCTGGAANGGCTGCAGGACGGCGGAGCGGGTGAGGTCGCTGGCCTTCACCTCGTCGATTGCCAGCTCGCGCAGCGTGTCGCTGTGGCCCACCGGAACGGTGACCAGCTCCGACCGGCCGGTGGCCCGGGAGGCCGCCGTCCCGCCCCGGTCGTCCCATGCCATGGTCCCGAGATGCTCGGCGGCAAGTGCCATCGCAACGTTGTTGATGCCCACTCCGCGTCGGACAGATCGGCGGGATACGGGTCAGAACGAGGCATGACCCGACCGTCGCGACCCCAGCCCCACCGATCACCCCAACACGCCAGCCCCCCAGCCCGACGACCACAATCAACACAGAAGAATCAAGATCCAATACAGTCACTCAGTGAGCGAAAGCCTCGGTACCGAGCACTCGGAGNAGGTCGAGGCGGCTGGCGTCCTGACTGCCCGGCTCGGCGNAGTAGACGATGATTCGGAGAGCGCTTCCGGGGGTTTGTAGAACATCGCTGTCAAGCGTGAGGTGACCGACGTGAGGCTGCTCGATGCGTTTGCGGGCGGTTTGATGCCGGACGGGGCGACCGGCGATCCACCTACTCACGAAGTCGGTGCTGCGGGTGCGAAGTTCGTTTACCAGTTGCCGCACACCAGGGTCGTGAGGATATTCGATGGAGGCTACTCGAAGATCGGCTACCAGGGCATCGCGAAAGGCGTCACGTTCGGGCGGGGCCAACGCGACCCGAGACGGAGTGTCGGTGAACTCGTGCCAGATCAGGTTGCGGCTTCGGCCGAGCAAAGCGCCCGGGTCGCCGAGAAGCGCGGCCCACAGGCGGTTCCAGCGCAGCAGCCACCAGTCGACGGAGTAGACGGCGACTGGCCAGTCGTCGAGGCGCTGGAGTAGACGCTCGATTCCGGACGGAATTTCGGTGCTGACCGCGCCTTTCGGTATAGCGAGACCGGCGGCTTGGTGCAGCAAGGCGGCGTCGTCCTCGGCCAGGCGCAGCGCTCGNCACAGCGCCGCGACCACTTGCGGTGAGGGCCGAGCCGCCCTGCCCTGCTCCAGCTGCACCAGATAGTCCACCGAGAGACCGGCTAGCGCGGCGAGTTCCTCGCGGCGCAGTCCCGGCGAGCGCCGGTTCGTTTCGATCGCGCCGACGAACGCTGGACTGGTGCGGTCCCGCCATCCGCGCAGCAGCAACCCGAACTCACTCGACACGGAACCAGTATGGCGCTACGGCGGACCGGCTGACTGGTGCTGTCAGTCCCACCCACGAGCCGTACCTTCCTCGGGTGCGGTCGATCCCGACAGACTCACCGGCATGGACACGATCACCTTGATCACGGGGGCCAACAAGGGCCTCGGCTACGAGAGTGCCCGCCGACTGCGCGAGGCGGGACACACGGTGCTGCTCGCCGCACGCGATCCTGAACGCGGCCAGGCTGCCNCAGGAGAGCTGGCCGTCCCGTTCGTACATCTCGACGTCACCGACGAGGACAGCGTGGCGCTGGCCGCCTCCTGGGTCCGCGATCAATACGGACGACTCGACGTACTGGTGAACAACGCGGGCATCAACGGGCCGTCGATTCCGATCGACCAGGCCACCGCGGCCGACGTCGCGGGTGTCTTCAACACGAACCTGCTGGGCGTCGTGCGGGTGACAACCGCCTTTTTGCCGCTGCTGCGCGCCAGCGACAACCCGCGCATCGTCAACGTCTCCAGCGGAACGGGCTCTTTCGCGCTGACCGAGAAGAACAGCTGGTGGGATCCGGAGTATGTGCCCCCGATCTATGCGGCGACCAAGACCGCATTGACCAAACTGACGGTCTTCTACGCGCACGCGTTGCCCGATATGAGGGTCAATGCCGCCGATCCTGGCTGGACGGCGACCGACCTCAACAACTTCCGGGGCATCCAGACCGTGCAAGAGGGCACTGACGCCATCGTCGAACTGGCGACGCTTCCCGCGGACGGCCCGACCGGAGCCTACGTCAACCGAGACGGCGTCGTCCCCTGGTGACCACCAGCCCGTGCACCCGGCATGCGTCCACAGTGGACCAGGAGTTTCGTGACGCCGAATTCGAATCGTTCCTCGAAGGATTCCTCGGCGAGATGGGCAAACACCCGCCGCAGCGCGGGATGTTGTCCGACGGTGAGATCGTGCATTGAGCGGCTCGGGTAGGCTCTGCGTCGGGGGACGCACCGTGGTTCCCGAGGTCGGCGGGAGCGATGATGTGCGCCATGTTGGTGATGCGGAAGGCAACCGCCGCTGACCGGCGAGGTACCTTGTACCTGAACACGACGGTGACCGATCCGGCGTACCGGGACCGGAAGTTCGGCGCGTTGATCGCATTGTGGGCGGTGGACCAGGCTGCGCGGCGTGGCGCCGGCTGGGTCCGCCGAGACTGTCTGTGGNCCGGTCTGGCCGCCTACTACCAGCAGCAGGGCTTCACGCTGGTGCGCGAGGTGGAGCACGGGAAGTACCGGCACCACATGCTGGCCCGTCGTGCCGAGCGGATCGACCTGTCAACGTGGTTCAGCACAGGTACGCCTTCGCTACCAGGTGGAGGTCGATGACTTAAGTCTTCGGCGCTGTCCGTCAGGTCGGCGGGTGGTCGATCCTCCTCGGAGGAGGTCGAAGGCTGTGGACGCTGCTTCCGGCAGCTTATCGGGCGGCCAGCGTGCGATTACGACATTCGGGTCACCGTCCGGCCCGACTCGTTCGACGGGACTCTGGACGCTGGGGCGCCCGACGCCCTANCTTGAACGCGCACGCCACTCCTGTCATCACGTGGCGGTTTCTTTGAATGCAGGGGATTCCCGACGACCCGGGCTGCGTGTGTCTGTTTACGGGGGGTTTGTGGCGCAGCCAGGAAGATGTGCCAGAAGAACAATTTCCACCTACTCCGAAAAATCGGAGGCCTAGAAACAGGAGTAGTCGTGAGACGCTTGCTGTCTCCCCGGCGCGCGCTCGCCGGTGCCTTCACCGTCGCCGCTGTCGCGGCCGACCTGTGGTTCGCGCCCGTCGCTGCCTCGGCCGCCCTCGCTCGTGTCACCTGCACGGGGCAGGAAGCGGTCAGCTACAGCCCCGGGCTGACCCTCACCCCNCATGACACCACGGTCACGATCAACAGCCTCCTCGGCTCGGCCGGGAACCCGGGCCTGTGCGTGGCGCCCGGCAAGGGCATCACGTCCGCGACTTATACGGAGGTCTTCGACCGGCCGGGTGCCTCGTGTGTGCAGGCCCTGTTCAACGGCCCGGGCAGCCGAGTGATCGTCTGGAGCGACGGACGGAGTAGCACCTTCACCTTCACCGCGCAGATCCAGACGCTCCCGGCCGCGTCCCTGGTCACCCTGACGGGGACGATCACCTCCGGCGAGTTCGCGGGCAGGAGGGCCGTCGAGACGATCCAGATCCCGCAGCTCGACCTGGTCCAGTGCTTGACGACAGGCATCGACAACAGCATCGCACTGGCGACACTGGTCATCCTGTAGCCACTGAGCCTCGTCCATTCCCTCAGGCCGTCGCCGCCGGCCTTCGTCGCCCCACCCCGTGCGACGGCTGGGACCTCGCCGCCCTGCTCGCACACGTGATCGGCCAGGGCGGCCGCTACGCCGGCCCGGGCGGCTTCCTGCAGGGGCGCGGTGCGCCGAAGCTCGTCGGCCGGTCGAGAGCCGCCCGGGACGGCGCGCTCGCCCGTCGCCTGTGGACGGTCTCCGAGGAGCTGACCGGCGTCACATTCCCGCTGGCCGCGACGAAGGCCACGAAGAACGAACGTCAATCGCTGCCGGTGAGTCCGGCACCGGCGCCCCAGGATTGGTGATCCTCGGGCGGCGGACCGCTGGAGTCGGCTCGACAACGGGCCTACGCTACTGCGCCGTGAGGTGAGATCATCGTCAGGTGACGGNCGGGCTGCCGCGCGGCGGTCACCGCCGACTCAAGCCCCTGAGGAGTCCCTTCGCATGGGTACACCTGTCCGAGAGGTCCGCACCTACTGCCGCATCTGCATCGCCCAGTGCGGCACCCTGGTCACGGTCGATGGCGATCCGGCCTCGCCTGTCGTACGCCAGGTCCGCGGTGATGCCGAGCATCCTGTGTCCAAGGGTTACACCTGTGCCAAGGGTCGCGCCTTACCGGCGCTGCACCACCACCCGCTGCGCCTGGAGCAGCCGCTGCTGCGCGACGCGGATGGCACGCAGCGGCCGGTGGACTGGGACACCCTGCTCACAGACCTCGGTGGGCGTCTCGCCGGGATCGTGGCGGAGCACGGGCCCGACGCCGTGGCCGTCTTCTACGCCACCGGCGCCGCGTTCGACGCCGCGGGCAGGCGGACCGCTGAACGGTTCTTCGACCGGCTGGGCACGCGGCAGAAGTACTCCTCGCTCACGATCGACAGCCCGGCCAAACCGCTGACAGCCGAGATGGTGGGAGGCTGGCCGTGGCTCAACCTGGTCGACGACGACCAGGAGTGCCGTCTGTCGCTGCTGGTCGGTATCAATCCGATCGTCTCCCATGGTCACACCACGTCGATGTCCAACCCCCGGGCGCGGCTACGGGCGCAACGCGAGCGCGGCGAGCTGTGGGTCCTCGACCCACGACGTACCGAGACGGCCCGGATGGCTACCCGCCACTTGCAGACCCGCCCCGGTAGCGATCCGTTCGTCCTCGGCTTTCTGGTCCGTGAGCTGCTCGCCGACGGCGCCGACGAGGCGTACCTGCGCGCGCACGCCTCGGGCGTCGACGACCTCGCCCGGGCGGTGTCGCCGCTGGACGCGCAGCGTGCCGCCGCCGTGTCCGGGGTGTCGGTGGACCAGCTACACGAGTTGCTCGCCGCGATACGCCGCGCGGGACGGATCTCCGTTGTCACCGGAACCGGCGCGACGATGGCCGCTTCCGCCAACGTCACCGAGTGGCTGCGGCTGGCGCTGCTCACCGTCACCGGGTCCCTCGACCGGCNGGGCGGCATGTGGTTCCATCCCGGATTCCTGCGCCCTGTCGACGGGTTGGATCTGCCCGTGTCACCGCCTGAGGGCAGGATCGAGCCCGGACCTCGTTCCAGGCCGGAGCTGACTCGTCGGTTCGGTGAGTATCCGTGCGCCGCGCTCGCCCCGGAGATCGAGGCGGGCAACGTCCGGGCGCTGGTCGTCGTCGGCGGAAACGTCGCCTCCTCCTTCCCCGCCAGCGGCGGGATCCGTGCCGCGCTGCGCTCGCTGGAGGTGTGCGCGGTAGCCGATGTCGTCGAGACGGAGACGACCCGGTTGGCCACGCATGTGCTGCCGAGTGTGGGACAGCTGGAGCGGGCCGACGTACCCGTCCTGCTCGACGCCTTCACCGACCGGGTGATGTCACAGCGCACCGCCGCGGTGGTGCCACCGGTGGCCGAGCGCAGGCCGGTCTGGTGGTCGTTCGCTCGGCTCGCCGAACAGCTGGGCCTCGACGTGCTGCCCCGCGGGCTCACCTGGGAGACCGCCGACGACGACGCGATCATCGACCCGATCGTCGCCCGGTCCCGCGATCCGGAGGCCCTCGCGCAGGCACCCGCCGTCGTGCTCTCGTCGGTGGAGCGGTTCGGCTGGGTGACCGGGCATGTGCTGCCAGGCGGGCGTTGGCGGCTGGCACCGCCGCCGCTGCTCGCTCAGCTTGCCGAGCTGCTCACGTCGGAACCGGGCGTGGACGTGGCGCCGGACGGCCTGCTCCTGGTCCCGCGCCGNCTGCCGCGGGCGATGAACAGCCAACTGCACGACGTCCGCCAGGCTGGCGCAACACCGCAGGCCGAACTCCTGGTCCACCCGGCCGACGCGGCGACCGCCGGGATCACCGACGGGGTGATGGTACGGGTCCTCGGCGCCCATGGCGCGACCCGCGCACAGGCCAGGGTCACCGACGAGATCCGGGCGGGCACGGTGTCGCTTCCGCACGGCTGGACCGAGNCGGACGTCAACCGACTCACCTCGATCGTTGACGAGACGGACGCGCTGACCGGGATGGTCCNCATGTCCGGGATCCCAGTGCGGCTCGAGCCCGAGGTCTGAGGGCGCTCGCCCACGTTCGGGTAGTCCCCAGGAGTGAGGTCGATGCCGATGGGATTGTCCGCCACGGACTCGGGCAGCTCGCCAGGCAAACTGGCGGCGTAGGCGATCTCGGTAGCCGCAAATCCGCAGGTCAGATGGGGTGTGTCTGGAGCCGGCATGGGGACTTGAACCGCTAACCGCCTCTCTCTCTCCATGACCACGACACCCACCCGCCGGGGCCCGAACTGCTGGCGATGTCCAAGCCGGCGACCCCGGCAGCGTGGTCACATCATCACTCGACCGAGGCCAGCCGAAATGCTCCCAGCCCCCCTCCTTGCGCCGTAGCTAAGCCTTACCTAATCTCAACCGCATTCGGCTGACTTGACGGGGAGGCAACGTGAGCGAGACACGGACGCTGATACTGGGGTTCATCGCGGGAGCAACGATCCTGATCGGGCTCCCCATCGGGCGGCTACGTCGCCCGATGCCAGGAGTGNGGCAGTTCCTGAACGCGACCGCCATCGGCATCCTGATCTTCCTCGTGTGGGATGTGCTCGCGCATGCCTGGGAACCTCTCGACGCTGCGTTGAGCAAGGTCCACGACCACAGCGGCGGCCTCGGCCCCGTCTTCGGCTACGGCACGCTTTTCCTCGGCGGACTGTCCATCGGACTGCTCAGCCTCCTCGGCTACGAACGCGTCCTCATGCGCCGGCCCACCCCGCCGCAGCCGGAGCCGGGCGCCGGGGCGCGCTTCGGGCCCGGGGCAATGGCCGCCGACGAACTTGCCACACTTCAGCCACCCGCTACCACGGGCCTGTCAGCCGCCCGGCGGCTCGCGCTGACCATCGCGGTCGGGATCGGCCTGCACAACTTCGGCGAAGGACTGGCCATCGGAGGCAGTGCCGGCCGCGGCGAGATCACGTTGGCGACCCTCCTCGTGATCGGCTTTGCGTTGCACAACNCCACCGAAGGATTCGGGATCGTCGCCCCGCTCGCCGCCGACGCCGACCGGCCCAGTTGGGGATTCCTCCTGCTCACCGGACTCATCGGCGGCGGACCCACCCTCATCGGCACCGCGATCGGCCGGCAGTTCACCAGCGACCCGCTCAGCGTGATCTTCCTGTCCCTCGCCGCCGGTTCCATCCTCTACGTCGTCATCCAACTCATCGGCATCGCGTCGCGCGCTGGCCGCCGTGAGCTGCTCTACCTCGGAGTCCTGGCCGGCCTCGCCGCCGGATTCATCACCGACGCCATCGTCACCGCCGGCGGCGCCTAACCCACTGGCCCCTGTCCATCGCGTCGATCACCATGGCCGCGGCCGTGGCGTTCTTGCCCGCAACGTCAGGGAGCGGTGAGGCCGGTGGCTGTTGTGAAATGCCCGGCGTACTACAGTACGCGCGGCGGTAAGCAGCACCGACATCTCGCTCAGGCGTCGGCGCGGACCAGCCGCACCGCCGCCAGCGCCACGGCCACCGGCGGCCGAACTCCTCGGCGGGGCCGAGCGTCGGTGGCACGGGACGTTCGCGCAGGACGGGCGCCGGCTCGTCGTGACGGTCGAACCCGGCGGCGAGGCGCTGCGGGTCCCGGGCCGGGCCACCGATCAGATCGTCGGCGTCCTGCTCGGCAATGCCCGCGAACACGGTGATCCAAGGCCCACCGATGCCACTCCGCGTCGAGCGCGAACGGCATTCCCCCTCCGCGAGGGCGTTTAACTTGTCCTGATTGTGTAACGTCGGTGCGATCAGCGCTCAGCGGGCCGTCCGACAGGTCCCTGGGGTACGNCTTGCGTGGGTGCTTGGCAGACGCTCTTACCTGACCCACGTCGTCGGCGAAACCCTGGTCCCATCCTCACGCTGAGCCCTGCGCTGACCCGCCCGGCCGAACCTCGCCGCGACACGAACCGCACTGCGGTTCCCCTCACCTGCCACACTCGGCCGGGCGCCAGAAAGCGTCACGATGTCCAAAGCGTGAGATCTTTGAGGAATTGACAGTGATCGGCCGCTCCGGACAGCAGTGCCACAGCCAGACCGATGATCATCGCTATGCCAAGAAATCTCCACCACGACTTGTCGATCTTGTCGACTCTCCATTGCACGGTTCCACGGTAGGGACACCTGATGTGATGAGGATGTATTAGTTCAGCAGTGCACGCGGCCCCCGGCCGCGCGTCACCGGCGACCGATCGGAGGCTGAAAAGGGTCCCGAGTGCGGTGCGGGCGCAGGGAACGGGGCCGGTTGGTAGGAGGCCCGGACACCGCGCTTGTCCCGGCTGATCAGGCCGGCGTCGACGAGGACCTGCAGGTGGCGACTCACGGTCCGGCGCGGAGGCCGAGGGGTTCGGTGAGTTCGCAGGCGTAGGCCGCGCCGCCGCGGAAGTAGATCATCGACAGGAGTCGGAGTCGGGTCGGTACGGCGACGGCCGCGGCGCAGATGTCGAAACTCCCCTCGACCCGGCCCAGACCGTCGTCCTGGCTCCCGATGATGCAACCAGCACGCCATTTCATACGTCGGTCCGCGAGCGTGACGCCGAGCGGGACGCGGTCGGACCGGCGTGGAACAACGGCGCCCTGCTCGCCGGCATACGTCACGAGCCACATGCAGGTGATTGCCCGACGGGTGGGGCTGTGCTGCCAACTCGTGCGCTCGGCCGAGCGGGGCGCAAAGACGCCGACGGTCGGCAAGCGGTACCGGGCGCCAGAAGGCATATGGACGGTTTACCGGGATCGGGTGCCGTGCGGACAGGTGGAGGTGATCGGCTGCACCCGGCGTCGCGGCTCCAGCGCGGTGCTGCACCTCGCCGAGGCGCTGCCTTTCGACTTGGAGGCCGGCGTCGAGCTCGGCGAGGATCTGCTGTCCCTCAAGCGGCTNCACGACCTCCGGCACAGCTCGGCGAGCATCCATCTCTCCGAGGGCGGAGATCTCACGCTGCTGAGTAAGAGGCTTGGTCACAGCTCCCCGGCGATCACCGCTCGGCTGTACGCGCACCTGTTGCGGTCGACGGGTCAGGCGGCGGCGGAGACGGTCGCGAACGCGGTTCCGCGGCGGGTGAGACGGCCATCTCACCCACAATCCACCCACAGCGATCAGCGCACGCGAAACGAGTAAGTAGGAAATGCAAACCATGCAGCTAACACGCCTGCCGCGGGGTGGGCCGTCAGGGACTCGAACCCTGAACTCGCCGGTTAAAAGCCGGCTGCTCTGCCAATTGAGCTAACGGCCCCGCGGGGCGATCCTACCCGGATGGGGCGTGGTCGTCGGAGCCTCCGGGCGTGGGGGGCGCGAGTCGACGGACGGTCGTCCTGTGGCACGGGTCACAGTGCGCCGGACTGTCGCTTCCGTCGATGATGGCGATCTCCGACCTCTCCTCCCGGTTTCCGGACGCGTCACGCTACCGGGGCGGGCCGGGGGCCGAGCATCCGCGAGTGTCGAGGAGCCCACGTGAGCGAGATCAGCCCGGCCGCCGAGTCGGAACCGAGCGCCGTGAGTGCGGGGCACACGATCGTCTTCATCCACGGTCTGTGGCTGTCGTCGGCGAGCTGGCAGCCGTGGATCGACCGGTTCGCCGCCCTGGGGCACACCGGTCTCGCGCCGGAGTGGCCGGGGATGGACCGTGACCTCGAGGCGTTGCGGGGCGAGCCGACCGCCGACAACCACATCGGCGTGACCGAGGTGACGGACAGCTACGCGAAGATCGTCGCGGCGCTGCCGGAGGCGCCGATCCTCGTCGGGCACTCGTTCGGTGGGCTGATCGTCCAGCTCCTGCTCGACCGCGGCCTCGGGGCGGNCGGGGTGGCGATCTCGCCGGCGCCGGTGAAGGGCGTGCTGCGGCTGCCGCTGGCCACGCTGCGCTCGTCGGCCCCGGTGCTGACGAAGCCGGCGACCCGCGGCCGGCTGGTCGGGCTGACCGCGGACCAGTGGTTCTACGCGTTCGCGAACACGGTCAGCCGGGCCGAGTCGGATGAGCTGTACGCGCGGCTGCAGGTGCCCACTCCGGGCCGGCCGCTGTGGCAGGCCGCGTTCGCGAACGTCAACCCGAAGGCGGTGAGCAAGGTCGACTTCACCAAGGCCGACCGGGCGCCGCTGCTGGTCCTCGGCAACGGCGCCGACCACACCGTCCCGGCGTCGGTCAGCCGGGAGACGTACACCCGCCAGCGCAGGTCGGGAGCGATCACGGCGTACCACGAGTTCCCGGGTCGTCCGCACCTGACGGCCAGCGTGNCCGGCTGGGAAGAGGTGGCCGACCTCGCCCTCGCCTGGGCGCTGGCCCCCCGCTCCGGCGAGGTCTGAGCTCGGCAGCTCACCGTCTCGGCAGGCGGCCGTCTCGGCAGGCCAGCGGCCGGGCGGCTCGGCTGCTCAGGACGGCGAGAAGTGCACCGGCAGGGCGGACAGGCCGCGCATCCACGGTGACGGACGCCAGACCAGCGCGTCGGGGGAGACGGCGAGCACGGCGTCGGGCAGCCGGTCGAGCAGCACCTCGACGGCGCCCCGCACGATCGTCTCGGCGATCTCCTGCGCGGGATACGGGCAGCGGTGCTCGCCGTGGCCGAACGACATGTGGGCGTGGTTGCCGCCGGGGCCCTCGAAGGAGTCCGGCCGCACCTGCGGGTCGCCGTTCGCCGCCGCGCAGCTCAGCACGAGCATGTCACCGGCCTGGATGTGCTGGCCGGCGAGCTGGGTGCTGCGGNCCGCCCAGCGGCCGGACATGTTCTGCAGCGGCGTGTCCTCCCACAGCACCTCGTTGAGCGCCTGCCCGACGCTGCGCCGGCCCCCGGAAAGGGTCACGGCGAACCGGCTGTCGGTGAGCATCAGCCGCAGCGTGTTGCCGATCCAGTCGGTGATCGGCTGCTGGCCGATCCCGACGATCAGCAACAGGTCCCACGACGCCTCCTCGTCGGTCAGCTTCCCGGGGTGGCCGAGCATCGCGGACGGGAGGTCCGGCCGCGGGCGGGCCCGCCGGTCGGCCAGCAGCGCGTTGATGATGGCGACGAACCGGGAGTGGCCGGCGACCGCCTCCGGGCCGGAGCCGTCGGTGGCCGCGTTCATCGACGCGAGCAGCTCCGGCAGGCCGGCCTCGGGAATGCCGATCATGCGTCCGATCAGCANCATCGGCATNGACTGGGCGTACTCGGTGATGAGGTCCGCCTCGCCGCGTCCGGCGAAACCGTCGATCAGCTCGTCGCAGGTCCGCTCGCACAGCGCCCGCAGCTCGAACAGGTCCACGTCACCGAGCACGTCGTTCATGATCGCGGAGCGGCGCTCGAACTCGGCGCCCTCCAGGTGCATCGTGTACGGCTGGTAGCCGACGACGGGCAGCAGCGGCCAGTCCGGCGGGACGCGGTCCCAGGCGTTCCAGCGGCGCGGGTCGCGACCGTACAGCTCCGGGTTGCTCGTCACGTAGTGCAACTCCCGATAGCCGAGGACCAGCCAGGCGGGGATGTCGCCGTCGAGCAGGATCGGCGCGACGGGGCCGTGGACGCGGCGCATCTCCCGGTACATCTGCGCCGGGTTGTGCTGGAAGCGCGGGCCGTACAACCGGACCGCGCCCGGGTGGTCGGGGAAGCCCGGCGCCGGAGCCGCGAGCTCGGGGGCGGCCGGCGCCGGCGCCCAGGTGTCGACGCGGTCGTGGGACGGAGGTGTCACGGCGAGATCTCCTGGGCGGTGGACAGGGCGTACAGGTGGTTGACCAGTGCGATCAGGACCGACTTGCTCGACGCGCGGTGCCGGGCGTCGCAGTCGACGAGCGGGACGTCGTCGNACAGCGACAGCGCCTCGCGCAGCTGCGGCAGCGTGTGCGCCGGCTCGCCGAAGTTGTTCCGCGCGACGATGAACGGCATCCCGTGGTGCTCCAGCCGGTCGATCGCGTACCAGGAGTCCGCCACCCGACGGGTGTCGACCAGGACGACTGCGCCGAGCGTCCCTGCGAACAGCCGGTCCCACAGGAACCAGAACCGCTCCTGCCCAGGGGCGCCGAACAGGTAGAGCACCATCCGCTCGTTGAGGCTGATCCGGCCGAAGTCGAAGGCCACGGTGGTCGTGGTCTTCTCCCGCACGCCGCCCGTGTCGTCGATGCCGATGCCGGCACCGGTCATCGTCTCCTCGGTGCTCAGCGGGCGGATCTCGCTGACCGCGCGGACCATCGTGGTCTTGCCGACACCGAACCCGCCGACGATCACGATCTTCAGCGCGTCGTCGACCGTGCTCGCCAGCGGGGCGCGGGAACGGGGTAACGCCCGGACGGCGGGCTCAGAGCTTCTTGAGTCCAACGAGCACCTGCTTCAGGATCTCGGGATGGGGCAACGGCGTCCTGACGACGGAGGCCGAGGGATGGCGCGCCGCGATCCGGCCGGTGTCCAGCAGGTCGCAGAGCAGGATCTTCACCACGCTCACCGGCAGCTTCAGNTCGGCGGCGAGCTCCACGACGGCGACCGGCGACCGGCACATCCGCAGGATCGCGGCGTGCTCGGACTGCATGCCCGGCGCCGGGTCGCTCTCGCTGACGATCAGCGTGACGAGGTCGAAGGCGTTCTCGTCGGCGCGGCTGCGCCCGCCGGTGACGGTGTAGAGCCGGTCGGGGTTCTCCCCGTCGATGGCCTCGCGGATCACGAGGCCGCGAACCCGGGGGCGGCCTCGCGCGGCGGGGCACTGAGGTAGTCGCCGATCTGCTCGACCAGCTCGTTCATGTTGTGCCCGATGACGCCGGCGTCGGCGTCATCGGTCGCCACGACGGCGAGATGGGCGCCCTGGCCGGCCTCGATGATGAACAGCAGGCCGCCGTGGAACTCGGTCATCGACTGCCGCACGCCCCCGCTGCCGTCCCCGAACTCGATCGACGCGCCATGCGAGAGGCTCTGGATACCGGAGGCGATGGCGGCGAGCTGGTCCGCGGAATCCACGCTGAGACCGGAACTGCGGCAGAGCTTGAGCCCGTCCTTGGAGAGCACCAGGGCGTGTCGGGTTCCCGGAGTCCGCTCCAACAGGTTTTCCAGCAGCCAGTCGAGGTCACGGGTTCTCGTGTTCATGCTTGTCTCCGGCCGTGCGTAGGAGCGATCAGGAGTTGCCGTTGCGCCAGGTGGGGAGGCCGCCGGGGGTGGGTCCGTCGAACCTGGTCCCGTCCGGGGTGAGCCCGTCGAACGTGGACCCGCCTGGAGTGGGCCCGTCGGCGTCGGTCCCGCCCCGCGTCTGGAACCAGGTGCTCTCGTCCGGGCCGCCGGCGCTGCCCCCGGAGGCGGGGTGCGGTTCCACCGGTCTCGGTGGCACGGTCGGTCCCGGTGGCACGGTCGGTCTCGGTGGCACGGTCGGTCTCGGTGGCACGGTCGGTCCCGGCAACGCGGTCGGTCCGGTACGTGACGGAGGCAGCGGAGGCGGCGGCGATGGCGGGCGACCCACGCCGGGCCGGTCGGGCGCGCTGGAGGTGTTCGAGGCGACCGCGTCGGTCCGCTCGCCGCGGGTCGCGCGGCGGAAGGCGCCGAAGCGGGCGCCGGCGTCGGCGGGCGGGGAGGCGCGCGTCGGCGCCGGCGGAACCGGCACCCGGCCCACCGCGTTCGCCATGGTCTCCCCGCGACGCCGTTTCGGCAGCACCTCGCGGGGCGCCGGTGGCACGGGCGCGGCCGGCTCGCCGGGAACATCGGCGCGCGCGACCGGCCCCGTCGGGCTGCCCAGAACGGGTGTGCCGGGTGCGGCGGGTCGCCCCGCCGCGGCGCCGTCCGCCAGGCCGCTTCCCGCCAACCCGGTTCCCGCCAACCCGGTTCCCGCCAACCCGGTTCCCGTCGACCCGGTTCCCGTCGACCTGGTGCCGTTGAAGCTCGTGCCGTCGAAGCTGGCGCCGTCGAAGCTGGCGCCGTCGAGGCTGGGTTCGACCGAGGTGGGGCGCTCCAGCCTGCTGCTCGTGCCCCGAGGCGCCGCGCCGGCCGCGTCCGCGCGCGCCGCCGCGCCCGGGGCGGCCGCGGCCGCGCCGACGATCTCGCCCACCGGCAGCCCGGCCGCGGTGGGGTTCGGCCGCGGCTGGGTGATGAGCCGGCGGGGGATCATCACCACGACGCCGGTACCGCCGCGCGAGGACGGCCGGAACGACACCATCAGACCGTGCTTGCGGGCAAGCACGCCGACGACGGCCAGGCCCAGGCGGGTGCCGGACAGCGTGGTCAGATCCAGCGGCTCCGCCGAGACGGCGGCCTCGGCACGGCGCAGCGCGGCGGGTCCCATGACGAGGCCACCGTCCTCGATCGTCACGACGATGCCGGCCTGGACCTCCTCCACGTAGACGTGCACCTCCTCGGACGGAGGCGAGAAGCTGGTCGCGTTGTCCATCAGCTCGGCGAGAGCGTGCATGACGCCCTCCGCGGCGTAGCCGGCGACCGCGACCGTGCTCGTCGAGTGCAGACGGACCCGCTGGTAGGCACTGATCCGGCCGACCGCGCCGCGCAGGATGCTCTCCATCACGATCGGCTTGGTCCATCGCCGCCCGGTACGGGCGCCGGTCAGTACCGCGATGCTGTCCGCCAGCCGGCCCGCCTGCGCGGTCGCGTGGTCCAGGCGGAGCAGGTCGCCGAAGACCTCCTCGTCGTGGCGCTCCTCCATCTCGCGCAGGTCCGCGAGCATGCTCGTCGCCAGGGCCTGCACCCGGCCGGCGGCGTTGGCGCAGGCGGACATCGCCGCGGCGCGCATCCGCTCGCCGCGGCCGATCTCCGTCGCCAGCGTCCGCAGGATGCGTCGGTGGGTCTCGCGTGCCTCGCGGTCCCCGTCGCCGATCTCCGGGCTTGCGGCGGCGTCCCCGCGGCCGATGACGCCCGCCTCCTGGCCGATGACCGTCCCGACGGCAGGGTCGGTTCCGCGGGCGAGGCCCGGGTAGGCGGTGCCGGCGGCGCCGATCTCGCCGATCTCCACGATCTCGGCCAGCGCGGCCTCGGGCGAGGCACCGTCACGCAGCCGTTTCACGACCGCGGGCAGGATCTGGTCGGCGAGCTGGGCGGCGCGGACGTTCTGCGTCTGGACCTGGGACTGCGCGCCGGCGAGCCGGTTCTCCAGGTCGGTGACCTGGCTGCGTAACCGACGGACCGCCCGACCGCGGCCGAGCGCGAGCGCGACGGTGAGCAGCACGACCGCGGTGGCCACCACCGCCGACACGATCACCGGCGGTCGGTCCGGGCCGGCGGTGGCGGCGTTCGCCCACGCGGCCGCGCCGACGACGGCCAGCACGGCGATCAGCAGGACGACGGGCGTCTGGTCGGTCGGGGTGCGGGGGCCACGGCGGGTGGGCGAGGCATGTGTCGGCATGAGGCGGTCCTCGTCAGCGGCTGGTGGCGAGCACGCGGGGACGGTCCGGGTGGCCGCCGAGGGCGCGCCGTCGGCCGTGGGCGCGTTCGGCCTGGTGGGACGTGCGTAAGCCCAGATTCGTGACTGCCACGGTTTCGACCCCCCGGTCTCGCCTGTGTCGCCGGTCCCGCCGGTCCCGCGATCCGGCCGGTAGGACGTTGCCGATCCGGCCGGTCAACCATGTGCCCAGGCCACCGGCGGCGGCCGGCCCGGGTCGGCGGCGATGTCGGACAGCCTAGGCACGCATTCACGGCTCGCAGACGGCCAGCAACCAGCATTGAGCGGGACGATCGACCCCTAGTGGCAGAGATGGGGCACTGTTGTCCCCGAATGGTCCCCGAGGCTGCCCGGAACCATCCGGGGACAAGGGAACGGTTCCGCAAGAGGCGGCGGTCCCGCCTATGCGCGAACGGCCTAGATTCCCGAGCGCCGTCCTGAATGCCCCGTTTGCCCGTCCGCCTTAGTGGTGGTTTGCACACATCTGGACGATGTGGCTGTGCCGGGGAACCGTCTCGCGGATTCCCCGCATGACGGCGGCATGGTGATGCGGAAGCCGGCATGGACGAGGCGACGAGCGAACTGTTGGCACTTTTGGGCCATCGGAAGAACCCGGGGCTCGCTGTCGGNGGCGGGCTCGGCGCGGTGCGCTCAGCGGCCCCGGGCCGCGGCGGGTCCGGGGTAGGGCAGCAGCGCCATCTCCCGGGCGTTCTTGATCGCCCGGGTCACCTCCCGATGCTGACGAGGTGTCAGCCCGGTGATCCGCCGGGCCCGGATCTTGCCCCGGTCGGAGATGAACTGGCGCAGCAGGGCGACATCCTTGTAGTCGNCGTAGGTGATCCCGCGTTCGCGGAGAATGTTCGGCTTTTTGNGCTGTCCCGGCTTCGGGGTGCGACGCGTGGNCATGGGATGACCTCCTGTCGACCGTCGGTGTCCACTCGGTTATCTCACGGAGCGCGCAGTGATGGTCGGGTGACGACAATCCGTGCTCGGTCGCCATGCTGGCGGCGCCCACCCCGGTTTGGCGGTAAACCGCCGGTCCTGCACATCGTTGAATTCAGGTAACGCTAAGCATCTACTGCGCCCGGGTGGCAGTCACGTGGGGTGACGGGGATCGCGGCCCTCCGCCTCACATCGGCCCTTCCGAAGGAGACTTTCGTGACCAGAAGGCATTCCCCGGCACGCGCGGCAACACTGACCACCGCGCTGGCCGCCGGAATCGTCGCCGCCCTCCCCGGCCTGGCCGGGGCGGCGAGCGCTTCTTCCGCGGTCCCGGGCGCCGTGGCCGTCTCGAAGCGCCCGGCGCTGTTCGAGCGCCCGGCGCGGTTCGACGACCTGCGGGCGGTCGGCCTCGGCCTGACGACGACGGGCGTCCTGGTCCGCTTCGACGTCGACTCGCCCTCCCGGCTGGTGCGGATCGGCCAGGTCAGCGGCCTCGTCGGCGGTGACACGAGCCTCATCGGGATCGACTATCGGGTGCAGAACGGTCGCCTCTACGGCGTCGGCAACCTCGGCGGCATCTATGTGATCAACACGTCCACCGCGGTCGCGACCCGGGTGTCGCACCTCACGGTGGCGCTCAGCGGCACCGCCTTCGACGTCGACTTCGACCCGGCGGCCAACCGGCTGCGCATCATCAGCAACACCGGCCAGAGCCTGCGGCACAACATCGACGACCGGGCCGGCGTCCCGCCGATCGGCACCACGGTCGTCGACACACCGCTGAACTACCCGCCGACGGCCATCGTGGCGACCGGCCTGACCGGCGCTGCCTACACCAACAACGACCTGGACCCGGCGACGTCGACCACCCTGTTCGGCGTCGACACCACCCTCGGCCAGGTGGTCGTCGGCTCGCCGTCCCACTCCGGTCAGCTCGTCGCGACGGGGCAGTTCGGCCTGCCCCTGGGTGGCGACGCCGGCTTCGACATCTTCACCCGGCGGTCGGGCGGTCGGGCGGTGGGCAACCGGGCCTTCGCGACCCTGCTGGTCGGGTCCACCTACCGGCTGGCCGAGATCGACCCGCTGACCGGGCGAATCCGCGTCCACGGCTCGTTCCCGAGCAACGCCCAGGTCGCCGACATCGCGATCCCGCCGAACCAGTAACGAGCTGATTCAGGAGCGGAACGAACCTGGAGTAGGCCGAATCTGGAGTAGGCCGAATCTGGAGTTAGGCCAAGTCTGGAGCAGGCCGAGTCTGGAGCAGGCCGAGTCTGGAGCAGGCCGAACCAGGCGGGACTGTCACCGGGCCCGCAGCGGGTCGGGGCGGTGATCACACCGTCCCGACCCGCCGCGGGCCCTGCCTGCCGACTACCGCGCCCGCGACGTGCCCCAGGCGGGGTCAGCTCCGCTTGCGGTCGGAGCCGTCGAGGGTGATCCGGTCGCCGGTGACGATCCCGGCCCGCCGCAGCGCGTCGGCGATGGCGCCGTCCGGCGCACCGCCGCGTCCGCCCCGCCCGCCACCGCCGCCCCGGTTGGCACCCGCGCCGCCGCCGCCCCGGTTGGCACCCGCGCCGCCGCCGGACCCCACGCCGCCGGGACCCCCTGCCCCGCCGCGACCACCGCCGCGCGTACCGGGAGCCCGACCGGCCGATCCGTCGCGGCCGCCGCCCCGGCCCCGGCCACCGGCGCCGTCGCGACGCTCACCGCCGGCCTCGCCGCGCCGCGCGCCCTCCCGACCCGTGCCGGCGCCGCCGCCGGGAGCCCGTCGCTCGCCGCCGCCGCTGCTGCTGCTGCCGGCGTTGCCACCGCTGCTGCCGGTACCGCCGCCGTCGCCGCCGCGGCGCCCCGAACCGCGCCCCGCGCCGCCCGCCGGCGCCCCGACCTCGTCGTCCAGGCGCAGCGTCAGCGAGATCCGCTTGCGCGGGATGTCGACGTCGAGAACCTTCACCGTGACGATGTCGCCGGGCTTGGCGACCTCCCGCGGGTCGCTGACGAAGTTCTTCGACATCGCCGAGACGTGCACCAGGCCGTCCTGGTGCACCCCGACGTCGACGAAGGCGCCGAAGGCGGCCACGTTGGTGACGGTGCCCTCCAGCGTCATCCCGGGCACCAGGTCCGCGAGGGTCTCGATCCCCTCGGTGAACGCCGCCGTGCGGAACGCCGGCCGCGGGTCGCGCCCCGGCTTCTCCAGCTCGGCGAGGATGTCGGTGACCGTCGGCAGCCCGACGGTGTCGTCGACGAACTCGGTCGGCTTCAGCGACCGCAGCACCGCGCCGTTACCGATGAGCGTGCTCAGCTCGCCGCCGGTGGCCGCGAGGATCCGCCGGACCACCGGATAGGACTCGGGGTGGACGCTGGAGCCGTCCAACGGGTCGTCCCCGCCGCGGATGCGCAGGAAGCCGGCGCACTGCTCGAACGCCTTCGGGCCGAGCCGGGGCACGTCCCGCAGCGCCTCGCGGGTGCGGAACGGCCCGTTGGCGTCGCGGTGGCGGACCAGGTTCTCGGCGAGGCCCGCCCCGATTCCGGACACCCGGGTCAGCAGCGGCGCCGACGCGGTGTTGACGTCCACGCCGACGGCGTTCACGCAGTCCTCCACGACGGCGTCGAGGGACGACGACAGCCGCGCCTCGGCCAGATCGTGCTGGTACTGGCCCACCCCGATCGACTTCGGATCGATCTTGACGAGCTCGGCGAGCGGGTCCTGCAGACGGCGGGCGATCGAGACCGCGNCCCGCAACGAGACGTCCATCCCGGGCAGCTCGGCCGCGGCGTAGGCGGACGCCGAGTACACCGACGCGCCCGCCTCGGAGACGGTCACCTTCGTCAGGGACAGCTCCGGATGCCGGCGGATGAGGTCGTCGGCCAGCTTGTCGGTCTCCCGCGAGGCCGTCCCGTTGCCGATCGAGATCAGGTCGACGTGGTGCTCGGCGGCGAGGCGGGCCAGGGTGGCGATCGACTCGTCCCAGCGCCGGGCCGGAACGTGCGGATGGATGGTGTCCGTGGCGACCACCTTGCCGGTCGCGTCGACCACGGCGACCTTCACGCCCGTGCGGTACCCCGGGTCCAGGCCCATCGTCGCCCGGCTGCCGGCCGGCGCCGCGAGCAGCAGGTCGCGCAGGTTGGCCGCGAACACCCGCACGGCGGTGTCCTCCGCCGCCGTCCACAGCCGCATCCGCAGGTCCACGCCGAGGTGCACGAGGATGCGGGTGCGCCAGGCCCAGCGGACGGTGTCGAGGAGCCAGCGGTCGGCCGCCCGGCCGGCGTCGGAGATCCCGAAGGTCTCGGCGATCCGCACCTCGTAGCTCGTCGGCCCGGGCGCGGGCGGGGTGCCCGGCTCGGTCGGGGTGTCCGGCTCCAGGGTCAGATCGAGGATCTCCTCCTTCTCGCCCCGGAACGCGGCCAGGATGCGGTGGGAGGGCAGCGAGGTGAACGGCTCGGAGAAGTCGAAGTAGTCGGCGAACTTCGCGCCGGCCTCCTCCTTGCCCTCCCGCACCCGGGAGACGAGCACGCCGCGGGACCACATCTGCTCCCGCAGCGCGCCGATGAGGTCGGCGTCCTCGCCGAACCGCTCGACGAGGATCGCCCGCGCGCCCTCCAGCGCCGCACCGGCGTCCGCCACCCCCTTGTCCGGATCGACGTAGCCGCTNGCCGTGCCGTGCGGGTCGCGGGTGGGATCGCCCAGCAGGGCGTCCGCCAGCGGCTCCAGGCCCGCCTCCCGGGCNNTCTGCGCCTTCGTCCGCCGTTTCGGCTTGTAGGGCAGGTAGATGTCCTCCAGGCGGGCCTTGGAGTCGGCTGCCAGGATCTGCGCCTCGAGGGCGTCGTCGAGCTTGCCCTGGGCGCGGATGGACTCCAGCACCGCGGTGCGCCGCTCCTCCAGCTCCCGCAGGTAGCGCAGGCGCTCCTCCAGGGTGCGTAGCTGGGTGTCGTCGAGGGTGCCCGTCGCCTCCTTGCGGTAGCGGGCGATGAAGGGCACGGTGGCGCCCCCGTCGAGCAGGTCGACCGCCGCCGTCACCTGCCCCTGGCGCACGCCGAGCTCCTCGGCGATCCGCTGATGGATGGACCGCTGTGGGACAGATGTCGTCGTCACAATGCCTGATCCGCCTTCTCGTCCTCGTCGCTGCTGTGCGCGTCAGCGCGGTGCCGGGCCGTCCGGCCGATCCGCGCTGACTGCGAGACTACGGGCGATCACCCNCCGCTTTCCGCCCGGGCGGCCATCCGGGCTGAGGCGCCGGCCNCCGCCCGTGGGCCGCGGTGCGGCGATCGGCCGGGCCGCCGTCCGCCGAGGGCAGCCTTGGAGGCGGTGGCCGGTCCGGTGTGATCCGGTGTGATCCGCCCCGTTCGATTCCGTTGCNGGGCATATCCCATTGGTGCGACATGACCTATGATGTGCGCGTGCGCATGGGGGGTGGGGACGCGGGTGCGGGACGCTGTTATTTCTCGCATTCGAGACGTGGTCCGGCTGGATACGGCTCGTCCATGCCGGGGTCGTCCGCTGCCGGATTGCAACGCAGGGCGGCGGAGTGACTCGGGAGAGTACTCTCGGTCCAGTCCGCGGTCCGGCCCTGAGCCCGACCAACGTCGGCGGCATTCGCCACGAGGCTTTCCTGTTCCGGGGTGACGTCGGTTTCCTCAGCGCGACCAGGGATTTCATCCTCGCCGGCCTCGCGGCCGACGAGGACGTTCTCGTCGCGGTGACGCCCGCGCGGATGGCGCTTCTTCGGGCCGCGCTCGACCGGGCCGCCAGGCGAGTCACATTTCTCGATCTGACGGAGGTCGGCCGGAATCCGGCGCGCATCATCCCCGCCTGGCAGGAATTCCTCGACCTCGGGATCGAACGGGGCCGGACGGTTCGCGGGATCGGCGAGCCGCTGTGGTCCGGGCGCCCCGTTCCCGAGCAGCGGGAGTGCATGCTTCACGAGGCCCTGCTCAACGAGGCGTTCACGGCCCCGCCGGCCTGGCGGCTGCGCTGCCCCTACGAGGTGACCGCGCTCGACGCGGTGACCGCCGACGAGGTGTGGCAGACCCATCCGGTGGTGGTGGACGGCGGGCTCGGCCGCGTCAGCGCGCGCTACCGCCCGCCGGCCCCCGCCGTCTCCGCGGTCCCCGCCGTCTCCGCGGTCCCCGCTGCCTCCGCGGTCCCCGCTGCCTCCGCGGTCCCCGCTGTCTCCGCGGTCCCCGCTGTCTCCGCCGCGGCGGTGGCCGACGCCGCCGCGGCCACCCGGCCGGATCCACTCGCCGAGCCGCTGCCGGACCTCGGCCGGCCGCGGGCCGAGGTGGCGTTCGGACCGGACGACCTCGGTCTGGTTCGCGCGGCGGCCACCCGCGCCGCCCTCGCCGACGGGCTCGGCGAGGACCGGGCCGGCGACCTCGAACTCGCCGTGCACGAGGTCGCGACGAACAGCGTCCGCCACGGCGGTGGGCGGGGCATCGTGCGTTTCTGGACCGCCGACGGCTGCCTGGTCTGCGAGGTCACCGACTCCGGTCGGCTCGCCGACCGGCTTGCCGGGCGACGGCGTCCGGACCTCGACCTCAGCGGCGGGCGGGGGCTGTGGCTCGTCAACCAGCTCTGCGATCTCGTGCAGCTCCGGTCGGGGAGCGTCGGCACGACCGTGCGGATGTTCATGTACGTCTGACCGGTCGCGGCGCCGATGCGCACGTCCGGCGGGGGAGGAGACTGCGGTGACGTCGACGGAGCGGACCCGGGTCGGGCGCGGCGCCTGGCCCACGGACGGTCGGGGCGGCACCGTTGCCCCGGCGGGTGGCACAACCGCCGCCGGGCCGGGCCGGTGCTACGGCGTCGGCGCGGGCGAGGCCCCGCCCGCCGGCAGCACCGACGCGGACATCCTCGCCGTCCGGGCCGGCATCACCGCGATCAGCCGGGCGCTGAACTGGCACGGCGGCCCGGGCACCCCGGTGCCGACCGACGGTCGCTTCACCGCCGCCACCAAGGCGGCCNTCATCGCGTTCCAGGACAAGCTGCAGCCCGTGATCAACCGCGACATGTACCTGCCGGNGGTCGAGCACAGCCCGGCGGGATTCGTCAACAAGGAGACGTCCTACGCGTTGTTCATGCCGATTGCGGACCGTTACGCGTTGAAGTACACGGTCCCCCGCGGACTCCTGCGCGGTATCGCCACCATCGAGAGCAACTGGGATCCCGGCGCGGTCGGCTACTGGACGAACTCGGATTTCGGGCTCTGCCAGTGGAACACCACGCTGCCCGACATCACCACGGCGCGGGCGCTGGATCCCTTCTGGGCGCTCGACTCCACGGCCAAGGCGATGCGGGAACGCTTTGATTCCGACCGCTGGGGCCACAACTGGCTGTACGTCATTGCCGCGCACAATGTCCCGACCTGGGCCGCGCAGTGGGCCCAGGGCGAACTGTCCGCCACCGATCCGGCCGACAAACCGAAACTCGACCGGATGAACGGCTACGTCAGCAACGTCCTGGCCCGCGTCTGGTGACGGCGGTGGCCGCCCCGGTGCCGAGGGACGCGGGGGGACGCGGCGGGGTCAGTCCGCAGGCGCCGTGACCTTCTCCAGGACCGCGGTGTTCAGCCGGCGGATGCCGATCGGGGCGAAGGTGCGCTCGAAGAAGCCGCCGACCCCGCCGGCGCCGTCCCACGTGGTGGTCGCCGTGACCGTGCTCTGCTGTTCGCCGGCGCCGGGGGCCACCTGCCACCGGGTCTGCAGGGAGGAGTTCTGGTCCGCCTCGACGAGCGTGGTCGCATCCGGCGCGGACACCGTCGCGTCGACCTGGCGGACCCGCTTGCGGGTGGCCTGCAGCCGGTAGGCGATCCGGCTGCCCGCCCCGGTGCCGCCGGCCAGCACCCGGTACTCCGAGACGTTCTCCGGCCAGGACCGCGCGCGGGCGCCCTGGTAGTCGGCGAGCTTCGCGACGACCTGCTCGGGCGTGCCGGGTACGGCCCGCTGGACCACCACCTTGATCTGTCCCACCGCTGTTCCTCCCTCGCTGCCGGGCGTCCGCACGGGTCAGATTCGCACGCCGGCCGCGGACGCCGCACCGGGGCCGCCCGAGCACCGGTCGAGGATGGCCGGATCGATTACTCAGAGTTACATTGCGGGGACGCTGGCGGCGGCCCTGGAACCGGCCGCCGCCACCGGGGCGCCGGACGAGGGGGTAGGCCGATTTCTCGCGCATGGGCAGGTTATCCGCGTGCCTTCGGGGACCTCCTCGTCTTCTGCGCGGGCGCGGACAGCCGCGCGGTGGCTCCGCAGGACCGCCCCCGTTTCGTCACCGCCGGTGCACTGATGTTGCTGACCGCCGGGCTCGCCACCTACGCGGGAGCCACGGTCGCCGCGATGGGTCTGCACCGCTCGACTCTCGGCGCGGTCCCGTTCGGCCTGTTCTATGCGACGGTGATCTTCTTCATCGACCGGTCGGTGCTGCTGTCCACCCGCCCGTACCGCTACGGGCCCGGCGGGACCGTTCGAGTGGGCCGCGCCGGTCCTTCCACCGCCATGCGGATCTTCATCGCCGTCTGCGCCGCGCTGCTCGTCGGGGAGACGCTGCTACTGAGGATCTTCGCGCCGTCGATCGCGCCGCGGGTCACCCAGATCCGCCAGGAGGACCTCGGCCGGGTGCTGCGCGGCTGGGATGCCAACCAGCTCGGCGAGCAGCGGGTCCTGCGCGACGACCTCGCCGCCCGCCAGCGTGCGCTGGACAGCGCCCACGCCCTCGTCACCGGCAAGACCGCCGAGGTGAACTGCCAGCTCACCGGGGGCGACGGCTGCCTGAGCGGCGAGGGAGCGGTGTACCGGATCAAACTGGGCGAGCTCGGCGCCGCGACCGCGGCGGTGACCACCGCGACCGGCCAGCGCGACGCCGCCCAGGCCCGCCTGGACGTCTTCGACCAGTCCCGCGACGCCCGCCGCGCGCACTTCCGCGACCAGCAGACCGCCACCGTCGACGCCGCCGACGACCTGCTGATCCGGGAGAAGGCGTTCTGGCGGCTGACGGCCGCCGACCACTCCGTGCTGCTCTGGCGGACGGTGCTGACCCTGCTGCTGCTCGGCATCGACCTCGGCCCGCTGATGTTCAAACGGACGCTGGAGCAGACGGAGCTGCGGCGCCGGGAGCGGCTCGTCCAGTGGCAGGGGGAGACCACCGACGAGGTCGACGCCCAGCAGATCGGCCAGACTGCGCGTCGCCGCGGTGAGCTCGCCGAGGCCCTCGCCGAGGGCGCCGCCGCCCGTTACGGCCAGTATGTGCGGCGCCGGGACGAGATCGGCACCTCCCTGCGCGTCGCGGCCGACCTCGCCGACGCCGACGTCGGCCGCGAGCAGATCCGCATCGATCGGGACAGCCGGATCCGCGACCTGCGCGTCCGGTACCGCGTGCCGGACCCGGCGCCGGCGCCGGACCCCGCCGACCGCGCCCACCGCGCCACGCCGTCCTGAACCGTCCGCCGTCCTGAAGCGTCCATGGGGCCGAAGCGTCCATGGGGCTGAACCGTGCGCCGGGCTGGAAGACCTGGACGTCGCAACGCCCGGGCACGTGGGGTCAGTCCCACACGTGCCCGGGCGTCCGGTGGCCGGATCTCCCGGCGAGGGTCGTCAGTCGAGCGTGTCCGTGTCCTGGCGCCGGTGGCGCAGCACGACCAGCAGCAGCGCGAGCAGCGCCGCGGCGGCCGCGGCGGCGGTACCGGTGGCCCGGGGGTTCGCGGCGGCCTTCTGCCGGCCGGCGCTGACCGCCCCGCCCGCGGTGTCGCGCACCTGGCTCACCTTCGCCGCGACCTGTGGGTGGGAGTCGAGCTGGCGGTGGACCGTCTGGCTGGCGGAGCCGGCGGCGCTGCCGGCGGTGTCCCTGGCGCGCTGCGCGGTCGCCGCGACCTGCGGGTGCGCGTCGAGCTGACGGCGCACCGTGGCCTTGGCCTGGTCCGCGGTGTGGCGGGCCTTCTCGGTGGCGGTACCCGTCGTCGCGGCCACCTTCGGCCGCACCGACTCGGTCGCCGAGCTCACCCGGCGCCGGAGGTCCTGCGCCGTGCGCCCGGCCACCTTCTGCGGGCTGACGCGGTCGGAAAGCTCNTCGAGATCGTCGCCGAGCCGGGCCCGGGTCGCCTCGATGTCGGACCGGATCTCGTCCGGACTCGTGCTGGTCACTGCCCACCTGGCCTTTCAGTCGGTATCTGCGGTGTTGCGGTCCGAGCCGTGTACGGGGAGCGGCGCGAGACGCGGCGGCCTACCTGCGTCGGCTCTGCGCCCACTGGACGTCCTCGCGCAGCGTCTCCACGGTCTGCGTCGGGGCGGGGTGGACCTTGCGCACGGTGGAGCGGCCCTTCAGCGCCAGGACGGCGGCGACGGCGCCGAGCACGACGGTGATGATGAGAGCCGCCCAGCCCAGTGCCATCACCTCCCCAAGCCCGAACATGACGGCCAGCAGGGCGAACAGCAGCGCGAAGTACCCGGCGCCGCCGGCGCCGGCGAACATGCCGGCCCCCTTGCCGGCCTTCTTCGCCTCCTCGCGGACCTCCGCCTTCGCGAGGGCGACCTCCTGGCGGAACAGGGTGGAGATGTCCGTGACGACCTCGGAGACGAGCTGCCCGGTCGATCCGCGGCCCGCCGAATGCCCCTCTCCGTCGTGACGGGCGCTCGAAGGCGGGGCGGTCGAGGTCGCGGCGGTCGGTGCGCGCAGCACCTGGGTCGACTCGTCCGGCGCGTCCACGTCGACACCGCCCCGGTACGCGGTAACATCGTTCGGGTACGGATCGGCGGCGACGTCCGGCTGCTGACGGTATGTGCTCGTCATGGGGTCTCCTCGCGGGTTCTGCTGGCGGGGCGTCCGCGTGGCGGCACCCGTGGAACATCGTGTGGTCTGCGGAATTCCCCACCTTGGGCCGCTTAACCACGCCTCTCACGGCGTCGGAAACGAATTCCCGTCCTGATCCGTTCGGCCGCGCCCGCTGGGCGGTCGGTGGCGGTCTCCCCGTCCCGATCGGTCTCGGCTTCGGTCTCGGCTTCGTCGTCGGCCTCCGGCCGGTCCCAGGGGCGGCGGACGCCGACGGGGGAGGCTTCCGGATAGGTCTCGGGCGCGGTGGCGCCGGTCGCCTCGCGGGCCGCCTCGGCGTTGAGCAGCGCGCCGATGAGCACGACCGTGACGGCGTAGTACAGCCACAGCATGAGGATCACGACGCCGCCGAGCGCGCCGTAGGTCTTGTTGTAGTGGCCGAAGGCGCGCACGTAGAACGAGAACGCCACCGAGGCGACGATCAGCGCCACGGTCGCGACCACGGCCCCGACCGACGCCCACCGCCAGTTCGCCGGGGTGTGGGCCGGCCCGAAGCGGTAGAGCGTGGCGACCGCGGCCATCACGATCATCGCCAGCACGAGCCACTGCACCACCGTGAGCACCACCCGGACCGTCCCGTCGGCCACGTGGTGGGACAGCAGGGAGNCGCCGGCGGTGATGCCGCCGACGATCAGCACCGCGACGACCACGCCCCCGAGGCTCATCGCGACCGCGAGGCCCCGCAGCCGGACCGGCCCGCGCGTCTCCTCCTGCTCGAAGGCCACGGTCACGGCCTTGATCAGGTTCTGCGTGCCGGAGGAGACCGCCCAGAGCACCCCCGCGAGGCTCAGCAGCAGGCCGAGGCCGAGCCCGGAGTGGTTCGTCGAGACGATGCCGTTCAGCCAGTCCCNCAGCACCGCGCTCGTCGACGGGGACAGGGAGTCGGACAGGTCGGCGATCTGGTTGCTCACCGTCTGCGGGCTGGCGACCAGCCCGTAGACGGTGAGGACCGCGATGGCGGCTGGGAAGATCGACAGGATCGCCCAGAACGCCACGCCGCTGGCGATCAGCGGGATCGACAGGATGGCGAGCTGTGACTTCACCCGCTTCGCCACGGCGAGCCAGCCTCGCGCCGGGACGGATGTCGGGCCGTGTTCGGGCGGGTCGACCTCCCGCACCGGCCGGCTGGTGCGGTGCCCGCGGTCGTCGTGGCGGTGCCCGAGAAGGACGGACGGATTCATGGCGATCTCCACTGCCGTCGTGACATGGCGGCAGATGTACCCGTCCGGCCCTGCTCAACCCCCCTTCCGGGCCCTGTCCGCGGCGCCCGCCGCGGCGGGGGGCCTCCGTCGGTGCGTCAGTCGGTGCGTTCCTGAGGGGAGGAGTGCTCCCAGTCGGCCAGGATGGTGCGGATGCCCGTGACCAGCAGCAGCGGCCGGTCGAGCATCACGTGATGACCNGCGAGCGGAATCTCGATCACCGGCGCCACCCGGCCGAGCAGGTTGTACATCTGCACCCCGATGTCCGGCGTCAGCAGGCCGTACTCGGCCCGGAACAGCGCGACCCGACAGTGCACCTTGCGCAGCACCTCCGGGGAGGGCGTGCGGTTGCCGAACACCTTCGGGTCGAACTTCCACGTCCAGCCGCCCTGCACCGAGCCGATCGACCCGCGGGCAATGTGGTCGATGATGAACGGCAGCGAGCTCGGCTGGTCCGGAACCGTGCGGAACCGGGCGAGGGCGTCGGTCGCGGTCGGGTAGACCCGCAGCGGCCCGAAGGCGGTCCGGTCGCGGGCGGCCCGCTCCTCCGGGGTGAACTCCTGGACGGGGGAGTCGACGACGACGATGCCGGCGACCCGGTCCGGGTACTCGGCGGCCGTCGTGATCGTGACCCAGCCGCCCATGCTGTGACCGATGATGATCGGCGGCGAGGTGATCCCGGCATGGTCGATGACGGCGATGACCTCCGCCGCCCATGTGCTCAGCGTGTAGTCCTCGCGCCGGTCGCTGTCGCCGTGCCCGGACAGGTCCAGGGCGACGACCCGGTACTCGCTGGGGATGAGGGGGGCGATGTGGTCCCACCACCCCGCGTGGGCGGCGCCGCCGTGAACCAGGACGATCGCCGGCCGCCCGGCCGTACCCCAGCAGCGGTAGCTGATGGTGGCGCCGGCGACCTCGGTCTCGTGCCGCTGCGGTCGGCTGTCAAGGGCGGCCTCGAACCAGGCCGGTGCTTCGTCTTCCATCCCAGGTCTCTGCCGTTCGGGTCGTGGGGCGNGTGGTTCCGGTCGCCGGCCGGGCGGCCTGCGACGTGTCCCACCCTGATACAACACCGCTTGCCCGGAGTTCCGGGCCTTCCGGGGCAGGTTGTCGGATTGACGATGTGTCACCTGGCCCGCTGCGACGGGGCCGTGACGCGCGTGTGACCTCCCGGGGCGCGGTGTGGACCGGTGGTGATCGGCCGGCGGCTGGTCAGGCGTGGCCGAGCGCCGGTCAGGCGTGGCCGAGCGCCGGTCAGGCGTGGCCGAGGCCGGTGATGTGGCCGGCCAGCACGGGGGTGCGCACACCGTCGGGCCAGCGCAGCGTCACGCCCGCGCCGGGTCGCAGGATGCCGCACCGGGCCGAGGCTGCGGGTCCGGTCGGGGGCACCGGCCGGTCCGCCCGGTCGGCTGTGATCATTCCGTAGCCGGGGAAGCAGGTCAGCCAGTCACCCATGGTCACCCCCGCTGGGCGTGGCACCGCCGCCACGTCCACCTCGGCGGCGCAGCCGCTGGCCTCGGCGAGCATCCCGAGGGTGCCGNCGATGCCGGCCATGCTGACATCCTTGGCCGCGCTGGGCCGGTGGCGGCCGGGCATCCGCACCATCGCCTGGAGTTCGGCGGTGCGCCGGGTGGCGGCCGAATCCCACTGCCGACCGGTGTATCCAGGGCGCCAGCCGCCGCCGAGGTCGACCGTGAGGGAGACGGCGTGGCCTGGCAGCCCGCCGCCGGCCGGCACCGGGTGCGCCGCGCGCCCGAGTGCCGTGACGGCCAGCGCCGCCCGGACGCCGAACTGGCTGTGCCCGCCGAGGATCTGCACGCCGTAGGCGTCCGCCGCCGCGCGCAGTCCCCCCAGCACCCGGGCGACGTGGGACGCGGTCGTCCCCGCCACCGCGTCGAGTAGGCCGATCGGGGTGGCACCCATGGCGGCGAGATCGTTGATGCTCACCAGCGCGCCGCACCAGCCGGCCCAGTGCGGGTCCCGCTCCACCATCGTCGGCATGATCGCGTCGCAGGCCGCGACGATGTCGCTGCCCGGCAGCGGGGCGCCGTCGTCGCCGACGAAGCCGGGCCCGCCCGGACGCAGCCCGGCGAGCACCGCTCCCAGCGGGGCCTTGCAGGACGCGACCAGCGCCGCGATCCGGTCGATGGGCCATCGCATCAGCACCCCCGGCCCGCGGGCGAGCGCCGCCGGGCCCGCCGTGGACCAGCCCAGCCGGCCGAAGAAGCGCTCCAGCTCCGGGCGCACCACCGCCTCGAGCCGGAGCACCCCGCAGTCCTCCGCCCGGGCGGCCGCGGCGCGCACGAGCGCGGCGGCGACGCCGGGGAACTCGTGGCGGGCCCGGGCGGACACGGCGAGCCGGTCGCAGTACCAGGCGCCCAGGTCCGGCCCCGGCCACAGCGGTCCGAGCCGGATCCCACCGAGGACGGCGCCGTCGCCCCCCGCACCGACGGCCCGCGCGATCAGGACGACCGTCCGTGGATCGTCTTCCCGTGATTCGTCTGTCCACGGATCATCAGCTGGCGGTTCGTCGGCCCGCGAATCGTCGGTCCACGGACCGTCGGCCCGCGAATCGTCGGTTCGGGCATCGTCGCCGCGGGAGCCCTCGTAGCCGGTGTGGATGGCCGGGCTCGCGAGCTCGCGGTGGGCCGCGAGCGTCGCGGCGTCGCCGGCCTGCTCGATGCGGTACGGGGGCAGCCGCTCCAGGGTCCGTCGGTCGCCCCAGACCGCGAGGGTGTCGACCGGCTCGGCCGTCACGGGCGGCGCGGCACCCGCGGACAACAGTGCGTCGAGGACCGGCCGGGCCACCCGTGCGCGCCGGGGTGGGGCGNCCGGCGCGCCGTCGACGGTCACGTCGGGTTGTTCGTCGGCATCGAGTGCTTCCAGTCGGTCGGGGCGTGGCCTGGCCGGTGGGGGCGTGGCCTGGTCGGTCCGCGCGTGGCCCGGTTGGTCAGGGCGTGGCCTGGTTGATCAGGGCGTGGCCCGATTGGTCGGGGCGTGGCCGGTTGGTCAGAACATGAAGGTGGAATTGATGATCGCGCCACGCCGGGTGTACTCGATGACGCAGTCCTGGATGTCCAGCGGATGCGCGGGTATCACCCCGTCGATGACGTCCTCCTCGCGCAGGCCGTGCAGCGACAGTCCGAACCGGCAGACGTAGACCTTCCCGCCCTCCTTGATGAACGTCTCGATCTGGTGATTGATGTTGTGCTCGCCCGGAAACGCGGAATCGCCGGTGTGCGGAAATCCTCGGGTCGCCATCGTGTTCATCGCGCCGGGCCCGTAGAAATAGAGGANGGACTCGAAGCCCTTGCGTAGGGCGCGGGTGGCCTGCAATATCGCGACGAAGCTGACCGACGACTCGTGTGCGATGCCGTGGACGAGGGTCAGGTAGCACTCGCCGTCACGGGCCTGGTAGTCCGGGAAGATCTTGGTCGATCCGTACAGGTTGCTACCCGGGGGGAGTGCCGGATGGGGAACCTCGTTGAGGCTCTGCCGGTCGTTCTCCGTCAGCTCCATGAACGCTCCTCGATCGGGCCCGGGACGTGACTAGATGTGTATAAGAGACAGGTACAGGTTGCTACCCGGGGGGAGTGCCGGATGGGGAACCTCGTTGAGGCTCTGCCGGTCGTTCTCCGTCAGCTCCATGAACGCTCCTCGATCGGGCCCGGGACGTGACTGCACGGATCGCCTGTCGCCGGTCTCACCGGGGCGCCGCCGGTCGTCGTCGACGACAAAGCGCGGACGGTACCGGCGGTCGGCACGTGCCGCGGAGATCCCCTTGTTGCACGCGTTGCAGTCAAGCACCTCGCCGATTCCCGTGTGCGACGAACACGACGATCCGCGACGAAGCCCGGGCTTTCTGGTCCCGGTATGGCCGCGGCGGACCAGACGGCATTGTCCGCAGCCCGATCGAGGTCTTTCTTTGCAACGATTGACCGGCCTGGGGTGATTTGNGCACTGTCGCCGGCACCCCCAGAACCAGCGGAGGCCTTGCCGAATCACGGATGGTTTGTGCCTTCGGGTCGACCAGGGCCGCCGGCCGGCGCCGTGCGCACCGGACCGGGAATCGCCCGGCGGCGCAACGGTGGACCGGGGATGCTGGTGGGGTGCGATATGCCGTGCTTGCCGACCTCCACGGCCGACCGGGGGCGCTGCGGCGGATCCTCGCCGCCGCGGCGGCGGCGGGCGCCGACGAGATCGTCTGCCTCGGCGACTACCTGGAGGCGAAGGTCCCGCGTCGCCTGCACGATCCCTCGCGGTTCTGGCCGCTGGAGCGCGTCGTCGACCCCGACCCGGCGCTGTGGGCGCGTCTCGCCGGCATCCGCCGGGTGCTGGGGAACCAGGAGCTGCGCATCCGCGAGCTGCTGCGGCCCGAGCAGGTACCCGCCGACCTCGCCGTCCTGCTGGACGCGCCCGAGCGGGATCGCCTGCACGGTCTCGTGGGCCTGCACGGCCACCAAATCCGTTGGTCGACCGGTCGCGCCGAGCCCGTCGGCGGCCCGGGTGAGCCGGGTGAGCCGGGTGAGCCGGTCGGGACGGCGGCCGACGGCTCCGCGGACGGGCGGGCTCTGCTCGTGCCGGTCGCCGCCGACGTCCCCCGGGTGCCGGTAGTGGTGGTGGGGCACACCCACCAGGAGGCCATGTTCGAGATCGTCTGGTCCGACACCGCCCTCGGCGGCGATGCGGCGGACGGCCCGGCGGTGGGGCTGGTGCGGCCTGCGGGGATGCCGGGGCCTGCGGGGATGCCGGGGCCTGCGGGGATGCCGGACCCTGCGGGGGTCGTGCGGACGCTGCCTCCCGTCGAGCCCGGCCGGCCGGTCGCGGTGCGCCTCGACGCGGGTCCGTCCGGTGGGGGTCCGTCCGGTGGGGGTCCGTTCGACACGGGTCGCACCGACACCGGTCGGTTCGGTGCTGCCACGCTGGTGGTCAACGTCGGGCCCGCCCGGGGCAAGCCGTCGCACTGGTTGTTGTACGACACGGACCGTGGCGAGATCAGCTTCCAGCGAGCGGTCCGATAGCTAACCGTCCATTGTCAAGCACGTAAGGGCGTCATGTGGCAAGGGTCGGATGTAAGGGACTTTGGTCCTGTCGCGTCCGACAGATGGGGGTCGTACACTTTTACCAGTCCCGGTGAAGTTCTGCACCTGCGTTCCCCCCGTACGCCAGGTGAGGTGGCTTCACCGGGACTTCTTGCGTCCAAGCGTGTGTGCGGAGCGTTCCAGGGTCTTCCCGCGTCGCGCCGTGCCGCCGCTCACCCCCGCGGGGTGAATCCGGGCCGCTGCGCCTGTGCGCCCGCGCCCGCGCCCACGTCCGCGACCACCGCCGGCGCGATCTCCCGGTGGTTGGCCAGCATGCTGCTCACCCCGCCGATCAGCCTCTGCCGGCGGGTGTCCCCGACCGGTCGATCCCCGCCTCGGGGTGTGGCACCTCGCCGCGCGGGTCTGGCCGGAGGGCTGTCGGCGGGCCGGCCTCGCCGACGTGCGGCTGGTGACGAGAGGGTGACTGAGTGCCACAGCGGGTATCGGAGGCGCGACGATGCCCCGTGCGCCCGGCGGCGCCCGGACCGCCGATGGGGAGGGAGAGGGGGCACCCACGATCGATCGCCGTCCGTCCCGGATCACGTGTCNACGGTGATGCGGATGAAAGATCCGACGGTCAGCGTCGCTTTGCCGACAGGTTCGGCTACGTTCGGATAGATGTGAGATGTTTCGTAGATAACCAGTGTGGGCCGTAGCTGCGCCGTCGACCGGGGTCGATAGCCTGTTTTGGGCATGTACTGACAAAGCTGGGCGTTACATCCGGACGAGTTGGAGGGGGCGCGGTCACGTCGGCGGGAGGCCGGCGTAATCCGGGGCCGTGGGGTCGTGAGGGTCACGGCCGCCAGGGAAGTTCCNCATCGCGGCGATGCCGTCCTGCGGATGCCCGCGGACCCGACATTGCGGCTGGGCCGCGGTGCCGGGCGACCGGGGTCCGCGCATCGGCGCGCCACCGCGATACGGGGCATCCGGAGCAGTGCCCGCTCACACGGATAACTCGGAAGGCAGGGGTGAACAGGTGCATGTCCCCGCGGCGCGCATCGTCTTCTCACCGGAGGATCGCGCGGAGATCGCGTCGGCCACGATCGAGATCCTTTCCACCGGCGCGATGACCTTGGGCGCTCATACCAACGAATTCGAGTCGGCATTCGCCGCCGCTCACCGGGCCCCNTTCGCGGTGGCCGTGAGCAGCGNNACGGCCGCACTGGAGATCATTCTCCGAAGTCTGGACGTTCAGGGTGCGGACGTCGTCGTTCCCACCAACACCTTCGCCGCGACCGCGTTCGCGGTAATCCGGGCCGGGGCCACCCCGGTCTTTGCGGATGTGAGTCCGGACACCTTCGCGCTGACCGCCCGTGACGTCGCGGCGGNCGTGACCCCCAACACCCGGGCCGTGGTCCTGGTGCACATCGGCGGCCTGATTGCGTCGGACGTCGCCGAGCTGGCTGCGTTCTGCGCCGACCGGGGCCTCGCGCTCGTCGAGGACGCGGCGCACGCCCACGGCTGCCGCCACGGCGAGGGCTATGCCGGCTCCTTCGGGGTGGCGGGCGCGTTCTCGTTCTACCCGACCAAGCTGATCACCAGCGGCGAGGGCGGGATGATCGTCACCGCCGACCCCGCCATCCACGAGGCCGCCCTGGTCTACCGCGACCAGGGCAAGGCGGGCTTCCTCGGCAACACCCACATCAAGCAGGGCTACGCCTGGCGCCTCAGCGAGATGCACGCCGTCACCGGCAAGGTGCACCTGCGCCACCTCGACGAGTTCCTGACGNCCCGGGCCGCCGTGGCCGCCCGCTACGACGCCGCGCTCGACGCCCTCGACGGCGCCACCCGCCTGCGGGTGCCCGCGGGCGACGTCTGCAACTACTACAAGTACATCGTGCTTCCTCGTCCCGGGGTCGACCGGGCGCGGCTGAAGAAGGAGCTCAAGGAGCGCTACGGGGTCTCGCTCAGCGGTGAGGTCTACGAGGCCCCGCTGCACCAGCAGCCCGTGTTCAGCGACTACGCGGGCCGCTCGCTGCCGGTCGCGGAGGACCTGTGCGCCCGGCACGTGTGCCTGCCGATCCATTCCGACATGACCGACGCGGAGGCCGACCATGTGGTCACCTCCTTCGCCGCCGCCCTGGCGAGCCTGGACCTGGACGGGTGAGCGTGAGCATGAAGATTGCCGTTACCGGAGGCTCGGGCTTCATCGGCAGCCACGTCGTGGACCGTCTCCTCGACGCCGGGCACGACGTCCTCTCCCTCGACGTCGACTCCCGCCCGAGCGACCCGCGGGCCACCAGCCGGCAGGTCGACGTGCTCGACCTGCCGGGGCTGACCGCGGCGCTGGCCGGGGTCGAGGCGGTGTTCCACGTCGCGGGGATGTCCAACGTGGACTTCGCCTACGCCGATCCGGCGCGCACGGTGCGGCTCAACGNCGAGGGCACCGGCAACGTCTGCGAGGCGGCCCGCCAGGCCGGCGTCGCTCGTGTGCTGTTCGCCAGCACCGTCTGGGTCTACGGCGCCGTCGGGGAACGGGCGGATCCGGCGCCCCTCACCGAGGACGCCGAGATCACTCTCGGTCGCGCCGGTCACGTCTACACCTCGACGAAGCTCNCCGCCGAGCTGCTGCTGCACAGCTACCAGCAGACCTACGGGCTGCCCTTCACGATCC
This sequence comes from Frankia sp. AvcI1, assembly GCF_001420875.1. NCBI lineage: Bacteria > Bacillati > Actinomycetota > Actinomycetes > Frankiales > Frankiaceae > Frankia > Frankia sp. AvcI1. Next base: position 141,442 of record NZ_LJFZ01000002.1, read on the forward strand.
TGCGCTACGNCATCCCCTATGGTCCCGGCATGCGCGACGAGCTGGTGNTGGCCCGGTTCGTCCGCAAGGCGCTCGACGGCGAGTCGCTGACCGTCGCCGGCGACGGNCAGCAGTTCCGCAACTACGTGTTCGTCCGCGACCTCGCCGACGCCCACGTGCTGGCGCTGCGGCCCGAGGCGGAGAACGCCACCATCGCCCTGGAGGGCGCCGAGGCGGTCAGCGTGCTGGAGATGGCGCAGGCGGTGTGCAGCCACTTCCCCGGCACGGCGATCGAGCACGTCCCGGCCCGGCCGGGCGACTTCCGGGGCCGGGAGGTGTCGGCCCAGCGGGCGCTGGATCTGCTGGGCTGGCAGCCGACCACCCCGTTCACGGACGGGGTACGGCAGTACATCGAGTGGTACCTGGCAAACCGACGGCCTCCGGCGCNGGCCGTCCAGCCCGTCGACGACCTAGACGTCTCCGCGGCGTCCTCGGAGTAACCATGGCGCAGATCGGCGGTATCACGGTGAGCGGACCATCCGAAAACGGCGATGCGGCGGCGATGGCCGCCCCTGCGACCCGACCCTCCGCGGAGGGTCGGCCGGCGGGGGTGGTGTCGGCGGTCGAGCGGCTCGGCGACGGCGGGGCGCCCGACCGCGGCGGACCGGTGATCGACGGCGTCGCGGTGGAGGAGGCCGCGACCGCGGCCCTGCTCGCCGGGGCCGCGTCGCGGCAGCCGGCGACCCGTCGTGGATCGGCGCTGCTGCTGTCCGGCTCGCTGGGCATGGGGCACGACGTCATGGCCGAGGCGTGCGGGGCGTCGCTGACCCGGCGAGGGTTCACCGCCCGGACCGCCGACAGCCTGCGCATGCTCGGCGGGCGCAACGGCTCCCGCGGGGAGAAGGTCTTCCGCGGGATGATCGCCGTGCCGGGCCTGTACGACGCCGTGCNCTTCTCCCAGATGNGCACCGGCGGCCGGCTGGCCCTGGCGATCGAGCGGGCGTCGAGNCGCTACGTCGTCCCCGCGCTGCGTCAGGAGCTCACCGAGCAACCGACCGATCTGGTCATCTCCATCTTCGCCACCGGCGCCGCAGCGACCAGCCGGGTCAAGCCGGAGTTTCCCGGCCTGGTCACCGCGGTGTTCTCCACCGACTGCTGCGTGCACCGGCTGTGGGTGCACGACAACACCGACCTGTACCTGGTCACCTCGCAGACCGCCGCCCGCTACGTGCGGCGGTTCGCGCCGAACGCGCTCGTCTCGGTCGTGCCCACCCCGGTGCGCGAGCCGTTCTACGACCCGCCCACCCAGGAGGAGGCGCGCGCGGCACTCGGCATCCCGNCCGACGCTCCGTGCGTGCTGCTGATGTCCGGCTCCTGGGGACTCGGGCCGCTGGTCGAGGGCGCCGCGGCGATGGCGGCGGCGGGGATCTACGTGCTCGCGGTGGCCGGGCGGAACAAGCCGCTGGCGGCGCGGCTGACCGCCCTGGCCGAGCGGCAGCACAAGGTCATCCCGTTCGGCTTCACCGACCGCATCCCGGCGCTGATGGCCGCCAGCGACCTGGTCGTCACCTCCTCCGGGGACACCTGCAGCGAGGCGCGGGTGATCGGCCGGGACCTGCTGCTCATCGACGTCGTGCCGGGGCACGGCCGCGACAACCTGCAGAAGGAGCTCGAACGCGGGCACGCCGAGGTCACCAACACCGACCCGGTGTCGCTGACCCGCTCCGCGCTGGCCTGCCTCGACCGGGTCAAGCCCCCCTCGGACCGGGTGGCGATCGGGCCGCAGGCGTGGGAGCAGGCGTTCGGTTCGGCCCTGGCGCAGATCGGCTTCGGTGCCCACTGGTGATGCGCTGCCCACGCGTCGGCGCTGGAACGGATCGGCGGCGGGCGGGTACTCGTCCAGCCCGGGACGTTCCACGCGGCCCGCGGTGTTGACCCCGTCAGACGTTGTCGTCCCGGGTGTGGGCACGGGGCGGCGGGGGACGAGTGAGGCGGCCAGCGCATGGGCAGGGCAGGGGGATCCCGCCATGATCGGCGGAATCCGGGCGCGACCGACGGCACGCCCGTGACCAGGATGGCGCGCGTATGAGCAAGGCGTTGGCGCTCGGCCTGCCCACCGCGATGGTGTCGGCCGCGCTGTACGGGGTCGCGCCGCTGGTGCAGGCGCGGGCCGCCCGGCGCGAGGAGGAGAGTTCCGGCCTGGGGCTGGGCCTGCTGGCGCGGCTGGTGCTGCGCCCGCTCTGGCTGCTCGGGCTCGCCGTCGAGGCGACGTCGTTCCTGCTGGAGGTCTACGCCCTGTCGGTCGCGCCGGTGGCGATGGTCGCCCCGGTGATGGCGCTCGACATGATCATATTCACGTTGCTGGCCCAGCGGGTGCTCGGTGAACGGATCAGTCTGACCGGCTGGCTGGGCGTCGGCTCGATGGTCGCCGGGGTCGGCCTGCTCGCCTACGCCTTCGCCAGCCGCGCCGAGGTCGGCAGCGCGGCCAGCACGGACGTCCTGCTGGCCTTCCTCGTCCTCGGCCTGGTCTTCGCGCTGGTGTGCGCGTTCCTCGCGAATGTCGCCGCCGCCCGGAGCATGATTGCCGGGGCGGCGTTCGGATTCGGCGCGGCCGCCGGCGTCTGCTATGCGATCGCCACCCTCGCCACCCGGCAGATCGGCCTGGCGGTCAACGATCGCCGCGAGGGCCAGTCCGCGCTGGCCGACCTGCTCACCACCCCGACGCCGTACGTCCTCGTGCTGTTCTCCGTGCTGGCGCTCGGTCTACAGCAGCGTGGGCTGCAGGGCCGGGCGGCGGTGATCGCATTCCCCGTGACCAGCGGGGTGTCCGCCTTCCTGCCGGTCACCCTGGGGCTGACCCTGTTCGGTGAGCCGGCCCCGGACGGCGCCCAGCGGGTGGCGTTCGTCGTCGCGATGGTGATGGTGGCCGCCGGCATCGCCGCACTGGGGCGCGACCGGATGGCGGCCAACCGTTCCGTGGACGAGCTGGAGGGCGCCGCGGCACGCCCCGCCGACGGGCCGGGTTCGGGTCGGCCGGATCCAGATCGGCCGGGTTCGGGTCGGCCGGACGTGGATCGGCCGGACGCGGGTCGGCCGGATGTGGGTCGGCCGGATTCACGGCGGGCCGATTCTGACGGGCTGGATCCGGCCGAGCGGCTGGACCCGGAGCGGCTGGACTCCGAGCCGCTGGACTCGGGACGCATGGATCTGGAACGGGTGGATCTCGGGCGCTCCGAGCGGGTGGACTCCGACCTCGGGCGGCGTACCCGCCACGGCGACGACCCGTGGAACCCGCCGGGGCGGGGAGACGGTGGGCCCGGCGCCGCGCTGCGGGAGTTCGGCTGAGCCGCTGGGGTGTGCGGCCCGGGCGACTAACCGTCATCAAGGGCGCGGACCGGCACGGTCGTTAACCCTGACGGCAAGAGCCCGAACTTATAGTGACGCGGCATGTGCTTTCGGTGAGATAGTCGAGGTGGCCGGCCGCCCGGGTTCACCCCCCGATCGCCCGGGCGCCCGGCCGTCTCCCGCCCGCGGCCACCACTGCCCGCTCAGGGTAGCCGCGGGACGGGCCGAAGCATCGCGGGATGCAGCACCGTGGCGTCGCCCCGGCGGTACAGCTCCGCGGGCCGGCCTCCGTCTCGGCTCGTGAAGCGCCCGGTCGGGACGAGAAAGCCCGCGGTCCCGGTCACCTTGCGGTGGAAGTTGCGGGGGTCCAGCCGTGAGTTCCAGACCAGCTCGTAGATCCGGCGCAGCTCCGCCACCGTGAACTCGTCCTCGCAGAAGGCCGCCGCCGCCGCACTGTACTCGATCTTCGCCCGGGCGCGTTCCAGCCCGTCCGCGAGGATCGCCGCATGGTCGAAGGCCAGCCGGGACCCGCAGCCCTGGGTCGAGACCGGCTCCCAGCGGCTCGCGGCGGCGTCCGTGCCGGCGATCGGCGTACGCGACTGCGGCGCGAGCGCCAGGAACGCCACCGTGACAACCCGGCCGCGGGGATCGCGATCCGGCGCGCCGTAGGTCGCGAGCTGTTCGAGATGTGCCGGGGGGTGGCGCAGCCCGGTCTCCTCGGCGAGTTCCCGCACGGCCGCCGCGGCGAGGTCCTCGCCCGGCCGGACGAAGCCGCCGGGCAGGGCCCATCGGTCCCGGTAGGGCTCGATCCCGCGGCGCACCAGCAGCACCTGGAGCTGCTCCTCGCGGACGGTCAGCAGGACCAGATCGACGCTGAGCGCCACCGGCACGACCTCCGCCGGCAGCCCGCCCGCCCCGCCGCCGGCGTGGGTGTCTGCGTCGGCGTGGGTGTCGGCGTGGGCGTCGGTGTCGGGGCCGGGGTCGGGGTGGTCGTGGGCGGTCGTGGCGGCGGACGACTCCGGTGGGGACGGCATGCGGGGAACCCTACTCGTCATGTTGACGAGAACCGCGATCCCGGATTATCGTCAAATCGACGATAAAGAGAGGACCTTCCCATGGCGGACATCAGCCGGGCGCCGTTCCTGTGCCACCTGCGGGGCACCCCCACCGCGTACATCCGCCACCAGCGCGGCACAGCCGTCGCCCACGAGGGCGTCGGCCTGGTCTTCTGGTATCGGCCGCGCACGGCGGTGATCAGCGAGGTGCCGGTCGACGACCGGGAGCTCGCGGTGCTCTTCCACGCGCGGACCGCCGACTTCCAGGACGTCGCGGTGCAGGCCACCGTCACCTACCGGATCGCCGACCCGGTGCTGGCCGCCACCCGCCTCGACTTCGGCATCGACCCCGAGCTCGGGACCTGGCGGGAGAAGCCCCTCGACCAGCTCGCCGGGATGATCAATGAGTCGGCCCAGGAGTACGCCTCGGACCTGCTCGCCCGCACGTCGCTCACCACCGCGCTCGCCGAGGGGGTGCCGGTCATCCGCGAACGGGTGACCACCGGTCTGCGCGGCGACGCCCGCCTGGTCCAGACGGGGGTGAGCGTGGTCGGCGTCCGCGTGGTCGCCGTCCGCCCGGCGCCGGAGGTGGAGAAGGCGCTGCGCACGCCCACCCGTGAGCAGATCCAGACCGAGGCCGACCGGGCCACCTATGGCCGCCGCGCGCTCGCCGTCGAGCAGGAGCGGCNCATCGCCGAGAACGAACTGCAGAGCAAGATCGAGCTGGCCGTGCGCGCGGAGCGGCTCGTGACCCAGGAGGGAGCCAACGAGCAGCGCCGGATGACCGAGCAGGCAGCCGCGGCGCGCATCGCCGCCGCGGCGGAGGCGGAGCGGGCGCAGACGGCCGCCCGCTCGCAGGCCGAGCGGGTTCGGGTGGAGGCGGCAGCGCAGGCCGAGGCCCTCCGCCTGGTCGGACAGGCCGAGGCCGACGCCGAGGCGGCCCGGGTCGCCGCGGTCACCGGTCTGGACAGCTCGGCGGTGGTCGCGCTGGCGGTGCGCGACCTGGCCGACCATCTGCCCGCGATCGGGGCGCTCACCATCACCCCCGATGTGGTCACCGAGGCGGTCGCCCGGTTCGTCCGCGCCGGCACCCCGCGGTGAGCCTCGCCCCGCGCGCGGTGCTTGTGCACCGGCGTACCGAGTACGCCGAGCTGATGGACCGGCACGGCACCCGCGGCCAGGCCGCGTTCTTCCTGGCCACCCGCGGACGAGAGCTGGCCGAGGTGCAGGCCGCCCACGACGGCGCCGAGGCGGCCAGGCGGGTGGTCGCCGCGGCGATCCCGCCGCACTGGCGTCGCGGCGAGGTGGAGCGGACCGACCTCGACCGGTTCCTGTTCGCTCCGGATGACGTGGTCGTCTGCGTCGGGCAGGACGGGCTCGTCGCGAACGTCGCGAAGTACCTCGACGGGCAGCTCGTCCTGGGGATCAACGCCGAACCCGCCCGCACGCCGGGTGTCCTGGTCCGGCACACCCCGGGTGAGGCCGCCGCCCTGCTGCGCACCGTCGAGGGATCTCCCACGGACCCCGCTCGGGGGCTTGGCCNCCTGCTGCGCGAACTGACCATGGTCGAGGCCCGCTCCGACGACGGCCAGCGCCTCGTCGCGCTGAACGAGATCTACGTCGGCCACCCCGGTCACCAGACCGCCCGGTACCGGCTGCGGGTCCCCGGCGAGGGCGTCCCGGTGACCGAGCGGCAGGCGTCGTCCGGACTGCTGGTCGGCACCGGCACCGGGGCGACGGGCTGGTGCCGCTCGGTCTGGGCGCAGCGGCGCAGCGAGCTTCCGCTACCGGCGCCGACCGCCGGCGCCCTGGCCTGGTTCGTCCGCGAGGCGTGGCCGTCACCGGCCACGGGCACCGCCTGCACCGAGGGCCGCCTCACCGGGCCGGCGCGACTGGAGGTCCTGGTGGAGGCTGATCGGATGGTCGTGTTCGGCGACGGCATCGAGGCGGACACGATCGAGCTGTCCTGGGGGCAGCAGCTCACCGTCGGCGTGGCCGACCGCCGCCTGCGCCTCGCCTAGCAAGCACCCTGCCTGCCGCGCCTCTCGGGCTACGCGCCCTGCCGGCTACGCGCCTTACCGGCTACGCGCCTTGCCTGCCGCGCTTTATTCGGGCTGCGTCCCTCGCCGGCTGCGTCCCTCGGTGGTCAGCCGCGGCGGCGAGCCCGCCGGCCTGGCCGGGAGGTCCAGGGCCGGCCAGGCCGGCGCACCGCGCCGGTCGCGGAGGGGCCGGGCGGCGGACGGCGCCGCCCGCCCGGCCTGGGCCTGCCCATCACACTCCGAAGCGTTCGAGAGCCTTGCTTACCCGAAGATTTGCCTGCGCAAAGGTGATCTTCCCGTCCACGTACGCCGACAGCGCCGCGCGCCGAACACGTTCGACGCGCTGATCTTTCATCGGGGTGTTGAGCAGGTTGGTCGTGGCGGTGGCCACGGCAATCACCTCCCAGTGGCAGGGGAACAGGATGGTGCTACGCGGGTGGATCTCGGAGTCGTGCCCGTGGCCGGGGATCCGTCGGGGACGTCGATGCCCGGCGGATCCAGAGGCGGACCGACCGTGATCGAAGGTGCGGGGGTGCCCGGCGCGCGGGCGGGAGCGCCGTTCTCAGCTAGGACGGCGACGGGATGGCGGCACCGCCGGCCACCGAGCCTGCCCGAGGCCCGCCTGCCGGCGGGCGACAACACGCGGTTATGCGGACCGAGGCCGTAGGCGCGGCCTGGTGGCCGCCGGGGTCGAGCGCCGCCGGCAGCACGGTCACCCGGACCGTGGCGTTGCGGCGCCGTACGCGGGTAGCCGCACCGTCAAAAATGATCACAACGACTGCCCTCCTCCGCGTTGGGCGGGCATTCGCAGCCCGCGTGGCCCGTCCAGTGGGCGAAGGTGGCCGAGCGCCGTCCCATGCCGCCACGGCGCCGGGAGCGTCCGGTCCGCCTGCCCACCCTGCGAGATGGACGCTGCGGACGTCGTGCCCCGGAAATGCCACGACCACAACGGGACGAACACTTGAACAACGAGGACCGACTGAACATCTACAAGAGTGCGCGACCGGGGGGCGTTGCGCAAGAGCCAACCGGCATGTCGAGCGGTCGCCACCGCACCGTCATGACAGGCACCTCGACCCGGTCGGGGCGGGAACGTCGACGTTGATCGGATCGTTCTGCCCCCTCGACCCGGTGGCCGTTCCCGGCCCGGCGGTCCCCGACCGGCCCGGGCGACTCCGGTGGAGGCGTCCGGGCCGGAGCCGGCGCTGTCGGGCGCAGGGAAGCACAGGCACGGGCCAGGCCGGTCTCGCCGGCCGCTTCGCCGTCAGGGCTCTGGCCGGTCCGGGTCCGCGTGAGTCCCGAGTCGGACCGGGCTGGGTCGGCCGGGTGAGCCGGGCCGGGTGGTTCAGGNCTGGCCCACCCGGGTGCGGTCGAACTCGCCGTCCCGCGCGCCGGCCAGGAAGGCGTCCCACTCGGCCGCGGAGAAGGCGAGCACGGGACCGCTGGGGTTCTTCGAGTCACGCACCACGATGCCCTCGCCCAGGGGAGCGACCTCCACGCACATGCCACCCGCTCCGTTGCTGTAGCTGCTCTTGCGCCAGGCCAGCTCGGCGGGACCGCCCAGATCGGGCTTCGCAAATCTGGTCATCTTAGTTCCTTTACGANGGAAAGTATCATCTGTGTGGATTCTTCCGGCCGCAGGGCGGCGGCCAGAAGGTGATTCATCTTCAACTTATAGCGCCGGACTTCGGCGGCACGCTCGATGTAAAGGCTGCCTGCCGCCTCTTCTATATAGACCACTTCGTGGTCTTCCGAATCGGGGAATCCGAGTATGGAGAATGCGCTGCCCAGGCCGGCGTGTGCGCCCACGGCGAACGGCAGGACCTGGATCGTCACATTCGGGAGTTCGGACCGTTTGGCGAGGAAATCGAGCTGATCGCGCATGACCGCCCGACCGCCGATCTCCCGACGCAGGACCGCCTCGTCCAGAACCACCCAGAGCCGGGGATGGTCGGGGGCGGTGAGCCGGCGCTGCCGGTCCATCCGCAGGGCGATCTTGCGTTCGACCTCCTCGTCGTCGGCCTCCGGGTCATCGGCCCGGATGACCTGCCGGGCGTAGTCTCCGGTCTGGAGCAGCCCGTGGACGAGCTGGGGCTCGTACACCTGGATCGATGCCGCGTCACCCTCCAGGCCGATGTAGATCTCGAACCAGGCCGGGACGACGTCGTGGTAGGAGTGCCACCAGCCGTGACGGCGGGACTCCCGAGCCAGCGCCATCAGCGCGTCGCGCCGCTCACCCTCCGTGACGCCATACAGGTTGAGCAGGTCCGACACGTCGCGAGTGCGTACCGGCACCCGCCCGTTCTCCATGCGGCTGACCTTGGAGACCGAGCAGCGCAGCAGTTGGCACACCTCGTCGACCGAGACGTCCGCCGCCTCTCGCAGTCGCCGTAACTCGGCACCCAGCCGCCGCCGCCGCACAGTCGGACCGCCGCTCGTGGCCATCGCTAGTCCTTCGGTCTGCTGGGAGTGATGAGTGCATCCTGCCACTGGATCGCCACTCCTCATACACAGTGCACAGCTCTGGGTAGCAAAACTNTTACAGAAGCTCTTGCAGGCGGTCGAGGCGGGGGCCATGCTTCGAGTCTTGGTTTACTTTGAGTGGCGAACTCAACCCTCTGGGTGAGAACTTGGTATGGTGAGGAATCACGGGGAGTAGTCAATGGCGATCGTGTGGGGTCCGAGGCGTCGGTCCGGCAACCGTGCCGGAACGACTGGCTGGGCGGCATCGGTCCTGCCGCACGCCCCCGACACTCTCGCCACCTCCGCACCTCTGTCCGCCCCTGCCGTCCTGTCCTTCCCGTCCGTTCCGGACGTTCGGATCGCCACCACAACGACCACGGCGTGGGCGGCCATCGTGAGGGCTGCGGCCACCTGGTCGGCGACGAGTCGGTCCACGACGGCGCGGCACGTCGGCGTGCTGGCCTGGGGCGACGGGGGCGGCCGTCGACCGCCGGCTCCGGGCGGGTGGACATCGAGCCCCGTCCGGAGCCGGCCAACCCACCGTCGCGGGCCGGACCGACGCCTCTGCGGGCGTGACCGCGCACCGGGGACAGCTCCACGGCTCTCATTATTCGGCAATTGGCTGAAAGGCGTGACAATGGCGACTCGCCGATTCCAGGTCTACGACGGAGATGGCGAACTGGTGGCCACCTTCCTGGAGTGGGAGGCGGCGCACTCCTGGGCACATCGCCGCGCCGGCGAGGNAGGAACCCGAAACCCGGTTCAGGTCGAGGACCGGGTCGAGCGGCGGACCTGGACGATCGATGCCGATCAATGCCGGCTCACAGTGTGGCGGCGCCGCGTGGAATACGGATACTGCGGTCGGCCGGAGGCGCGTCCCGTCGGCGCCGGCCGTAAGCACGTCTACGTCTCCTGAACGGGCCGGGCGGTCGCGATGCCGGGGTGTCCGGTGCTGGCGCCGGTGTCCTGGCCGTCGGCGGCATAGGCCGGCTGCCGGACGCCCGCGCGCAGGGCCTCGAAGATGGCCACACCCTGCCCGACAAGTCCACTGGCGATCTCACCGATGCCCTCGGCGCCGTTGAGCACCGTGACGTTCGCGCCCGCCAGCCCTGAGGCCGCCTGCCGGACGATCTCCGGGAGCTGGTCGATGAGCATCCGGTCGAGAGCAACCCGGTTGTGCGACGCGGCGGCCTCGGCCTGGATCCTCATCTTCTCGGCCTCGGCGAGGGCGAGGACGCGAACCCGCTCGGCCTCCGCCTCCGCGGGCTTGACGACCTCGGTGACGAGTTGCTGCTGGCGCAGCTGAGCCTCCCGTTCGGCCAGCTCGGTCCGGGCCGCGGTCACCGCGACCTCCGCCTGGGCCTGCGCAAGCGGTCCGGCCTGCGCGGCCTCGGCCTGGGCTCGGTCGATCTCCGCCCGGTACTGGGCCTGGACGATGGAGGTCTGCCGGGCGTACTCCGCCTGCGCCCGCTGCGAGCGCTGCTCGGCCTCGGCGGCGNCCTGGTTGGCCTCGGCCTGGGCGATCTGCGCCTGGCGCTGGATGGCGGCGTTGTGCGGCGCCGCGATCGCCGCGATGTAGCCGAGTCTGCCGTCGTCGATGGACTGGATCTGCAACGCGTCGACGGTCAGCCCGATCCGGGCCATCTCCGCCTTCGACCCGTCGAGTACCTCGGTGGCGAGTTTCTGCCGGTCACGGATGATCTCCTCGACCGTCATCGAGCCGATGATCGAACGCAGGTGGCCGGAGAAGATCCGCCCGGTCAGCACGGCCATCTGGCCCTGGTCGGACAGGAAGCGCTGGCCGGCGTTGACGATGCTCTCGCTGTCGTTGCCCACCTTGAAGGCGATCACGGCGCGGACGTTCAGGGAGATTCCCTGGTGNGTGACGCACGTCTCCGTGACCTCGGCCTCGCACATCGCCAGGGTCAGGAAGCGGACCTTGCGGAAGAACGGCANAATGAATCCGCCGTGACCGGTGATCACCTTGAAAGGCATCCCACCGCGGTTCTTCCCGCCCGAGATCAGCATCGCCTGGTCGGGTGCGGGGACTCGGTAACCAAACACGCCGTGAACCTTTCGTCAGAGATCGCCGCCGAAGACGGCGGCGGGATCCAGCCACGGCACCACCTCGACGGTCCGAGGCCCGCGCGTTCCGATGACCAGCACGGAGGCGCCCTTGGGCAGCGGAGTGTCGGACAGGGCGAGGAAAGTCTCGATTCCNCCGCGTACCCGCACCACCACCTCGCCCGGCCCGGCGTCGCCCCGAGTGCCCACGATGAGNGCGCCGACGCGGCCGATGACGGACGGATCGCCCACCATCCTCGAACCTCCTCCTCGCACGCGGGGCGCGGAAGGCCATGGCTGAACGGTCGTTGCAGGCGAGAAGAGACTACAAGTCGCCATCCTTGGGATCAGGAGCTTGTCGCTGTCGCCTTCTGTATTGACCAGACGCTGGTCGTCTGGAGCANTCCGGTCCACGCTGACCGCATCTCCGTCAGCCGCTGACGGCCGGACCGNCCGGTTCTGGCGCTCGTCGGCCCGGCTCGAACCGGCGCCGGTAGGCGGTCGGCGTGAGGCCGGTGCGTCGACGCAGAGCGACCCGTAGACCCGCGGCGGTCCCGAGACCACTGGCCCGGGCCACGAGATCGAGGCGTTGTTCCCCCCGTTCGAGCAGCCGGCAGGCCAAGGTGACCCGTTCGGCGGTCAGCCACGTGGAAGCGACAACAGGGCACGCCCCCATCTGAATCGGTCTCACGAGTGGTCCGATCCCGGCGCGAGCGGACCGGCGCCGGGGACTGCTACGCCGGACTCGTACGCGGCGACCACGAGCTGCGCCCGATCGCGCGCCCCAAGCTTGGTCAGTAGCCGGCTGACGTGCGTCTTGACGGTGGTGACGCCGACGAACAGCCGCCTGGCGATCTCGGAGTTCGACAGCCCCGCTGCGACCTGGACGAGCACCTCGCGCTCCCGCTCCGTCAACCGGGTCAGCTCCTCGCCCCGGACGGGCCGCTGTGGCCGCTGGGCGAACTCGGCGATGAGACGCCGGGTGACGCTCGGGGTCAGCAGCGCGTCGCCGGCGGCCACGATCCTGATCGCGGCCAGGAGGTCCTCCGGACGAGTGTCCTTCAGGACGAATCCGCTGGCGCCGCCACGCAGGGCCGCGAAGACGTGTTCATCCTGATCNAAGGTCGTCACCACGAGGACGCGTGTCGCGGCGGTGCCAGGGTCCGCAGCGATGATCCGCATCGCCTCCAAGCCGTCCATGATCGGCATACGGATGTCCATGAGAACGACATCCGGGCGCAGGTGCCTGGCCAACCGCACCGCCTGCGCGCCGGTCCCGGCCTCCGCGATCACGGCGAGATCGGGAGCGGAGTCGACCAGCACTCGGAAACCGGCGCGCACCAGAGCCTCGTCGTCGGCGATGAGGACCCGGACGCGACCGTCCGCCGCCGGCACGGGGCGGGACGGACGGTCGGAATCAGCGCGGCTACTGAGCCCTTCCTGGGTCTCCGCCGATGCAGAGCCATCGGCTGTCACCACCATCAGACTGCATCCTGTCNGGCAGGACACGGCTGGACCGATGTCGGCGGGCGCTCACAGGACCGATCTGCCATGACGATTGCGGGTGGGAGGGGGAACCGGGCCACGACCGCGAATCCCCCACCTTCATGGGGGCCGGCGCTGAGCGTGCCGGCGAAGAGCTCCGCTCGCTCGCGCATCCCGACGAGGCCCAGCCCGGGGCCTGATGCTGTGTCCGGCTCGGGTCGCCCCGAGGCTGAGCCGGTCGGTGCATCGGCCAGGCCGCAGCGCGCCTGGTCGATCCGGCGATCTGCCGGTGTCGCCTCGCTGTGATGATGCTCTGGGCTGCCTGGTGAGGTACNCCCGTCATCGACGATGCGCACGACCAGTTCCCGCGGCCCGTCGTGCACGCTGACCTGGGCCTCGGTGGCGTCGGCATGCCGAACCACGTTCGTCAGTGCTTCTTGGACGATGCGGTACACCGAGGTTTCCAGGACCGGGAGATAGCAGCGCTCGGTGCCGGTGCGCCGGTATGACGTGCGGAACCCATGTCGCTGCAGCCCGGCGACCAGATGGTCGAGGTCTGCGAGCTTCGGCTCGGTGATCCTGGCCGGTGCGTCAGCACTGAACCGTTCGTCAGCTTGCACTGATTCGGCGCGCTCGGNCTGCCCGCTCGACGGGACCGTCTGATCCGCCCGGCTCGAGACTCCGGTCGGCTCTCTTTCTGGTCGCGCTGTCAGCGTCGCATCCGATCGGCCGGATGGCTCCTCGATCTCCTGGNGGGTACTGCGCAGGACGCGGCGTACCTCGTCGAGAGCTGAGCGGCTCGTCGTCTCGATGACGCTCAGTGCCTCGCGTGCCTCGCGCGGGTCCTCGAGCAGACGCGCAACTCCGGACCGGACCGCGATCAGGCTCAGCGTGTGCGACACGACGTCGTGGACGTCCCGAGCGACTCGAAGCCGTTCTTCGGCGCGGATCCGGCGCTCCCGCTCCGCGGCCTCTCGGCGCGCCTCCAGCGCAAGCCGACACCGATAGCGGCGGCGGGTGNGGAAGGNATCGCCGACCAGCCAGGNCGCTGCGGCGATGAGTGCCTGGACCAGATCCTGTTCCTGATCGGGATACAGGCGCATGGCGACGGCGGTGGAGACCGCGATCGATGCGACTGCCGCCGTGCTCGCGGNCAGTGACGTTCGCCTGGGGTGGTGATCGGCGACGGTGAGGACGGCAACGCCGAGCGCTGGTCCGGCGTTGCTGACCAGCGGCGTGAAGCGGACCCCTGCGAACGCGGCCGCGCAGAGGACCGCGGTGACGCTGGCGAGCACGGGAAGCGGCCAGCGTCGGGCTGCTATCAGCGGGGCGGCGCAGAGCACCCCGAACAGCAGGATGTGCGAAGTTGAGCCGTAGGCGTCAGCCCCAGGCGAGACCGTCGGAGTCAGGGCGGCGGGCAGGCTGAACAGGGCGAAGGAAGCAAGGGCAACCGCGACGTCGACGGCGCCGGGTCCTGCACTGCGGCCGACCTTGGCGGACCCGGCGAATTCCTGCATGCGTGCGGGCCGATGGGTCNGGCCGGACGGGGCCGGCGTGATGAGCGCCATGGAATGTGACGGTAGACGCCGAGGTCGGCTTCCGGCGTCCCTCCACAGGATGACTCGGGCCATCCGCCTCCGGTCGGACGAGCCGCGCCGAGTCCACCCCTCGAAGGACCCGAGGATGGTTCCGGCGATGGACGACAGGCCGGCCCAAGAACGCGATGTTGATGGACATGAAGCCGCGTCCATCCNCTCCCTCCCGTCCAGCTGGCGCCTCGCCGCGCAGAGCCGTCACCGTCCGACCACGGCTCCGGGACTGGCCGTACAGGCATCCCCGAACCGTTCCCTCGCGTCGGGTAACCGCAGGGCTGTCGCCCGTTCTGGCCGGCTTCGCCGTGAGCGCTTTCAGTGCAGGCGTCGTCTCGGGCTACCTCACGTACCAGCACCGGTCCTCGGTGCGCGCGGAGCACAGCGCGGGCACTGCCGCCTGGGGGCCACACCTCGCCGTGCTGATTCTGGCCGGAGTTCTCGCCACCGGTTCATGGCTGCGTCGCCGGCGGCCTTCGACCGAGTGGCGTGCCCGGGGCGCGCTGCCTGCGCCGCTCGGCCGGCCCGCGGCACGGCGGATCACGTTGACGGCGCTCGCTGTCCGCCGCCGCCCGGCGGAGCTGTGGCGGCTCGCTGTTCTCGCCGCCTCGGCCGTGGTGCTGCTCTACCTGTGTTGGCGGGCCGGGTTGCAGGTGCTGGGGGGACTGGACCCGAACTTCACGGCGAATGCGTGGGGCGGCCCCAGCTATGCGGGGGCGATGGCCTGCCACTATCTCGATCTTGCGGTTATCGGTGCGGTCGTCGCGGGACTGCTCGATCGGGCCCTGCTACCGGTCCCAGCGGGCCGTGGCTAGCTCCTGGCAGGGCGGACTGGCTCTGGTAGTGTGAGCGCAGCCGTAAATGATCTTTTTGAGGAGGTGGGACCCATTTCCGCGGTATCAAGGTGGGTGTACTCCTCCCATGATCACATGTGGTTCGACCAAGCCTGGTGATCGGGAGGACGCCCTTCGGTGTCCCGAAAGGCTTCCCGTGTCGTCATTGCCTTCGTCCCTTCCGCCGTCTCTCTCGTTGCCCCACATCGTTCATCGGCTGCGTGCCGCAGGCTGCGTCTTCGCCGAGGACGAGGCCCGNCTGCTTGTGGGCGCTGCCCGGACANCCGCCGAGCTGGCAGCGATGGTTGACCGCCGGGTCGCCGGCCAGCCCTTGGAACACCTTCTCGGCTGGGTCGAGTTCTGCGGCCTGAGGATCGCGGTAGAGGCCGGTGTGTTCGTGCCCCGGCGCCGTACCGAGTTCCTCGTCCGACAGGCCCTCGGCCAGGCCGTTGGCCGGCCCGGCGAGGTCGTGGTCGACCTGTGCTGTGGATCCGGTGCAGTGGCTGCCGCACTGCTCGCGGCTCTGCCCGCTGCTGAGGTGCACGCCGCCGACATCGAGCCTGCCGCGGTGCGCTGCGCTCGGCGCAACGTCGCCGGCGGGGGCCTGGTGCACGAGGGTGACCTGTTCGCCGCGCTCCCCAGGACGCTGCGGGGACGTGTGGATCTCCTGGTGGTCAACGCGCCGTATGTCCCGACCGACGNGATCGGCCTGATGCCGCCCGAGGCGCGGGAGCACGAGCCCCGACTGGCTCTCGATGGTGGAACGGACGGCCTCGACGTGCTGCGACGGGTCGTCGTCGACGCGCCGTCCTGGCTGGCCCCGGGCGGCAGCCTCCTGTTCGAGACCAGCGCGCAGCAGTCGCCCGCGCTCGCTGACGCGGTCACCCAAACCGGGCTGATCGTCCGGATCNTCCAGTCCGAGGAATCGGCAGCCACCGTGGTTGTCGCGGTCTCTCGGGCCGCAGACGCGGCAACGTCGGACCGACGGTGAGGGAACAGACCCTCGAAGATGAAGCACCCCTGGCGGAGGGCCGGCGGGGNAGTCGTCGTCCGACGTATGTTCGGGCCTTTTCCGCTCGCGCCGCGAAAAATGATCACGGTGTGGGAAGGGGTGTGGTCAGCCCGGTGAGGTGGCGCCGGCGGGGCGGGCGGGAGTGCGGCGAGGCGGTCTGGGGCCGCGACCGGCGGTGGTCAGGCGGCTGCCGAGCCAGCCCGCGGCGGCGGCGGCCGGCCACAGGCGGGTGGCTGCGTTGCGGGCGTGGATGCCGGTCCAGGTGGTGGGGATGAGCAGGTGGGCGGCCTGGTCGACGCCGCGCTGGCGTGGTTCGACAAGGTGGCGGTGACGCGCCTCGTAGCGGCGCAGGGCCGAGCGGTGATCATCGGGGGTTGCGGCCAGTTCCTCGGCGAGTGCGAACGCCCCGGCCATCGCCAGGGAGGAGCCGTCGCCGAACAGGGACACGCAGGAGGCCGCGTCGCCGACGAGCGTGATCCGACCAGTCGACCAGGCGGGTACGTCCACCCGGCTCACCGCGTCGAAGTAGAGGTCCTCGCTGGCCTGTGCCCGCGCCAGCAGTTCCGGCGTCCGCCACGATCCGGCTGCGTAGGCGCCGGCGAGCAGAGTGCGGTGCTGGTCGATGTCGCGATGGTTGAAGTCCGCCAGATCCGGGCGGCGGAAGGCGAAGAACGCGATCGGCCCCGAGGCGGAGGGGTGCAGGGCGACGGCCCGGCCCGGGGTGTTGTGCATGACCACCTCACGCCGGTGCTCGATCGGTCCGTTGAACGGCACTGTGGCGATGTAGAGACCCAGGTGGCGTACGAAGTTGGCATCTGGCCCGAAGGCGAGCCGGCGCACTGCCGAATGGAGACCGTCGGCGCCGATGACCAGGTCGAATCGGCGGGAACGACCGTGGTCGAAGGTCACGTCGACGCCGTGGTCGTCCTGCGCCAGACCGGCGATGGAGTCGCCGAACACGAACTCCGCGTGCTCCGCGCTCGCCGCCTGCAGGATCGTGGCGAGCGCGCCGCGAGGAAGCTCGACGTCGCCACCGCCGGTCGCGCGCGCGAGCGCGCGCAGGTTGACACGGCCGACGCTGCGGCCGGCCGCGTCCACGAAGCGCATTCCCGTCACGTTGGTGGCGGCGGCCCGCAGCCGGGCGAGCACCCCCATCCGCTCTGCCACCCGCAGGGCCGGGCCGCGCACGTCCACCGGGCTGCCGCTGGTCCGCTGCCACAGCCCGCGCTCGACCACCGTCGGCCGAAAGCCGTGCCACGACAGCCAGTACGCGAGCGTCGTCCCGGCGATGCCGGCGCCGGAGACGAGCACCGTCCGGTTGCCCATGCGTCCTCCGCAGGTGGGGTCGAGGCCGATCGGACCGTCAGCGTATGACCAGGTTTCAAATCTGGTCAAAAATTGAATGCGCGGTGTGATGAACGTTGACCAGCTCTCGAATGCGGTCATACGGTCGTTCCGTGAGCCCGACAGCCGGCCGGTCCCGGGACTCGTCGCGCGGGCGGGAGCGCGCCACGCGCATCCTCGATGCCGCCGANGATCTGCTGGTGCGTCACGGCGCGCGGCGGGTGACCGTCGAGGATGTCGCGCTCGGCGCCAACATCGGCAAAGGCACGGTCTACCTGCACTGGGAGACGCGGGAGAAGCTGTTCGCCGCCGTCTTCGACCGTGCGGTGGCCCGAGCGATCTCCGAGCTGCTCGTCGCGATGCGCACCCAGCCGAGTACCTGCCTGCCGCACCAGTTCGCCCACGACTACTTCCTCGCCGTGATGCACCGTCCGCTGCTGCGCGGGCTGCTGCTGTCCGACCCGGAGCTGCTCGNCCGGCTGGCCCGCCAACACGACCCCGCCTGGGACGAACGCCACCACCTGGTGTCCGAACGGTACTTTCGGTTGCTCGCCGAATACGGTGTGCNCCGGGCCGAGCTCGGTGCCGACGAGGTCGCCTACGCCTTCCAGGCGACGTTCGAGGGTTTCGTGCGGGCCGAGGACGAACTGGCCGGCGGCGAGAACGCCGCGCCGCGGGCTGCCGCCCAGCCCGCCGTCGCCACCCTGGAACGGCGGGCGGACCTGCTCGCCCGGACCGTCGAGCTCGCGTTCGAGAACAGCCGCCCGGTCACGGCCGACGAGCTGCGTTCGCTCGCCGCCGACGTCGTGGACCTGTTCACCGACCTCGTCGACCGCCGCGGGTTCACCGACCTCGTCGACCTCGTCGACCATGCCGAGCTCGGTGCCCCCGCCGTGTCCTGATCGTCCAGGGCGGCCGCCCGGCCCCCCTCGCGCCGTCCGGTCCCCTCCGGACACCCGACGGCGCGAGGGTCAGGGCAGGACGTCGTAGGTGTAGATGGCCGAGACGTCGAGGACGCCGCCCGGGGTGTCCGGCTTGCTGGCCGGGGTGAACGGGGAGACGAGCGGGTCGTCGATCCGGTGGNCGANCAGGGTCGGCGGGGCCGTCATGTCCGGCTGGTACCGGCGGCCGTTGCGGCTCATCCAGCCCTCCCAGAGNCGGTCGACGTTGCAGTGGTGGACGAAGAACACCGGGTCGTTGGGGGACGACGCCGGGGCCATGTCGCCGCCGACCCACAGGTGGACCTGGTTGTGCAGGCCGGGGCCGGTGAAGCCCTCCAGCCGGTTGCGGAAGCCGCGGGAGGAGACGTCGAACGGCGGCCGGTCGTAGTCGGCGAGGCTCGGGTCGGCACGCGTGTCGTAGGCCGCGCGGACGTCGCCGGTGCGAGGCAGCCGCGGCGAGCCGAACGGGGCGTTCTGGCCGAAACTGCGGGCGAGGCCGCGCTCGGTGACCTGGCGCAGCGCGCCGCTGGAACCGGTCGCGATCCGGACCCGGAAACTCGTCGGGTCGGCCCGGTCGAAGGCGAACGCCCCACCGCGCACGGGGCTGCCCTGACCGCCGAACCCGTCCGGGGTGTCCCGCCACAGCACCGAGGCGGCCGGGTTCGCCACGCCGCCCGGCGCGGGCGGGGTGCCGTCGAGCGCCCAGTCCCAGTAGGGCAGGNCGAAGTCCGGGTCACCGAGAACCCGTTGCAGGTGTGCCTCCAACCACCGGAGCATCACCCGGTGCCAGGGCAGGAACACCGGCCCGCGGTGCGCGGCGTTGCGGGTCCCGGCGTCACCGCCCGGAGGCACCGCGGTGTTCATGGCGAGGACATGCCAGATGACGAACAGGTCGTAGGTGTACACGGGGCGGGCACGATCGGGGATGCCGAACCGGTCCGTGGTCAGCGTGGTGGGCTCGTGCTTGAGNAGCTTGACGCCGCGGATGTAGTCCGCACGCGCCTTGTCGTCGCGGAGGATGTCCCGGCGGATCGCGGCCATCTCACCGACCTCCCGGGGTCTCGTCGCCGTGCATGTGGCCGCTGCCGCCGTGATCGTGGCCTTCGTGATCGTGGCCTTCGTGGCCCTCGGCGGGCGACGGCTGCGGGGAGAACTCTTCGGGGAAGGTGCGGATGAGCACCCGCACCAGGTCCACGAGGGAGGGGAGCTGGTAGGCGGGCAGGCCGTGGCAGTGCGCCGAGCCGTCGTTCGACAGCCCGATGTGCACGTCCAACGGCCGCCCGTCGACGGTGATCTCGTAGGTGGTCGTGACGACGACGTGATGGCCGTCGAAGTCGTCCTCGCGCACGCTGCGCGCCGGACCGGTGTGATCGTGCTCGGGCTGTGGGAGTCCGGCCAGGTAGGTCGCGAGGAAGGCCGGCTGGATGGGGTCGGCGGTGTCCGATGGCATGGAGGTCCCCCGAGGTCTNGTGGCTGCCACGATGCGATGATGTGGCCGCAGCATCTACCGTGGGTGAGGAATTCACAGCGAACTGTCGCCTAGACGTCGTCCTCCGCGATACCCGAGCTCGGGATGGCAGAGGCGGCTACGCGGGATGCCACCTCGTGAGGGCTGTGNGGGAGCAGGGTTGACGGCTCCCGCGATGCGGCGGAGCCTTTGTTCGCGCCGAGTTTCGCCCTTGCCGGTCGGGCCGCCCTCGTCGGCTGCTCGCCGCCGAGGTGTCCGCATCCGCGGGTCCGCCTGCGGGCCCAGCCGGTCTGGAGGAAGTCCGATGTCGCGAACGGTCCTGCTGCCGAACGCCGATCATCCGATCACCGTCGAGCCGACCGGTGGGCGGGTGGTCGTCCGGATCGACGGGCGTGTCGTCGCCGACTCGCATGACTCGCGGACGCTGCGCGAGGCCANCTATCCGCCGGTGCAGTACATACCGATCGCCGACGTCGACCAGAGCGTGCTGCGCCGCAGCGACACCACCAGCTACTGCCCGTACAAGGGCGACGCGAGCTACTACAGCGTCGAGACCTCGGACGGCACGACGCTGCGCGACGTCATCTGGACCTACGAGACCCCCTACCCGGCCGTCGCGGACATCGCCGGCCGGATCGCCTTCTACGCCGACCGCGTGGAGATCACCCTCCCCGACGCCGCCGCGTGAACCCGGCGGCGCGGCATCCTTCGCGGCTTCGCTTCGGCCGGGGTCGCGAGCGCAGGTCCCGTCGNCAGTAGGGCTCGCGGTATGCGGCGGATCGTCATCCTCGGCCGTGGCGGGGCCGGGAAGTCCACCCTCGCCCGCCGGCTCGGGGAGATCACCGGCATTCCCGTGATCGAGCTGGACCAGCTCTTCTGGCGCCCCGGGCCGCGGCCCAGCCTGCCGCAGGAGTGGACGAGGACCGAGCGGGAGGCCGTCCGGGCGGATGCCTGGATCATGGATGGCGATCTCGGGCCCTACGAGGTGTCCCTGGACCGGTTCGCCGCCGCGGACACCATCGTCGTGCTCGACTTCTCCCTGCCCCGCTGCGCCTGGCGGGCGTTGCGGCGCTCAAGGGAGAACCTCGAGTTCTGGCGGTGGACGATCGGCTATCGGCGCCGCAGCCTCCCGCAGGTCATGGCCCGGATCTCGGCGCGCCGCGCCGCCGCGAAGCTCCACGTGGTGCGCAACCCGCGGGAACTGGAACGGTTCGTCGCCCTGGTGGCGGCCACGGCCGGTCGCGGGACGACCAGCGCCTCCTGAGCGCCCGCGCCTGGCCCGCCGGCACGGGTCAGGCGCGCTGGTCGGGTCAGGTGAGCCGGTCGGGTCAGGCGAGCCGGTCGAGCGCGTCGCGCAGGTACCGGCCCAGGGTTTCGCTCCCGGTGTGGCCGGAATCGGTGATCGGGACGAGGTCGGCGTCCGGCCAGGCACGGGCCAGCTCCCAGGCGACGCGGAACGGGCCGCCCAGATCATGGCGGCCGTGGATCAGCACCCCCGGGATGCCGGCGAGCCGGCCGGCGTCGCGTAGCAGCACGCCTTCGTCCAGCCAGGCCCCGTGCGCGAAGTAGTGCGAGCAGATCCGCGCCAGCGCGAGCCTCGCCCGCTGTGGGCGGCTGCCGTACGCGCCCGGCTGCCCGTTCGACTCCAGTGAGATGACCGCGTCCTCCCAGGCGCACCAGTCGTCGGCGGCCCGCTGACGCACCGCCGGGTCCGGATCCGCAAGCAGGCGCGCGTAGCCGGCGACGAGGTCGCCGTCGCGGTCCGCGGGCGGCAGTGCGTCGCGGAACCGCTCCCACTCCGCGGGGAAGTACCGGGCCACGCCGCGGTAGAGCCAGTCGACGTCGCGGCGGCGGGTCATCGTCACGGCCACAAGGACGATTTCCGACACCCGGGACGGGTGGCGCTCGGCGTAGGCCAGGGTGAGCGTCGAACCCCACGAGGCGCCGTACAGCAACCACCGGTCGATCCCGAGGTGCTCGCGGAGCAGCTCCATGTCCGCCAGCAGATGGCCGGTGGTGTTGTGCCGCAGGTCGGTGTCGTGGTCGCCGGCATGCGGGGTGCTGCGGCCGCAGCCGCGCTGGTCGAACAGGACAATCCGGTAGCGGTCCGGGTCGAACCACCGGCGCGCCTGCGGCGAGCAGCCCGAACCCGGCCCGCCATGGACGACCAGCGCCGGCCTGCCGGCCGGGTTGCCGCAGACCTCCCAGTAGACGAGGTTGCCGTCGCCGACGTCGAGCATCCCGGTGTCGTACGGCTCGATCGGCGGATACTGCGATCCCATCGGCCAATCCTGGCCTACTGGTCACGGTGGGTACCGGCAGTGGTCGGGATTCCGATCGTGTGGACCCACTCCTCGTAGCGACCGACCGGGAGGAAGCCGAGGGCGGCGTAGAGGCCACGGGCCATCGGCGTCGACTGCAGGGTCGCGGTCCGCGCCCCGTCCTGTTCGGCGACGGCGAGCACGTGGCGCAGCAGCGCCGTCGCCAGGCCGCGCCGTCGCCAGGCCGGGGCCGTCCCGACCGTGTAGATCCCGCAGTCGGCGCCGTGCCGGAAGCTCCAGGCGCCCGCCACCGCGGCTCCGTCGCGCAGCAGGGCCCAGGCGGCCAGGCCCGGCACCGCCTCCGGTAAACCGAGTTCGGCCGCGTCGAGCGGCCCGTCGGCGGCCCGGATGGCCGCGTCGATCGAGGTGCGGACGACGCCGTCGGTCCGGGTCGGCCCAGGTTGCAGCACGGCCCGCATGACGAGCGTCGTGGTGTCACGAGTGAGCCCGTCGACCGTGCACGGCCCGTCGACCGTGCACGGCCCGTCGACCGTGCGCGGCTCGTCGGGGGTGTCGAGGTCCGTCGCCCGGCTCGGGATCCACAGCGCCCACGTGTCGACGCCGGCCGCGGCGTACAGCCTGCCCAGCCGGCCCGCGACCGTCGACGCGGTGGCCACGTCGTCGAGCAGGATCGCGTTGTTCAGCGGCGCCCAGTCCGGGAAGACCGCCGCGACCGCACCGGGCGGGTGGACCAGCCCGGCGCCCGGTGATGTTCGGGCCAGGGCCGCCCAGCTGGCGAGCAGCGTCTCCTGCCCCGGCAGCGTCGTAGCTGTGCTCGTGCCCGCCGGTTGCCCGGTCCCATGCCCGGTCCCAGTCATGCGTCCGCCTCCCGCCTGTCTGGTACGGGACATCGATGCCGGCCCCGGTAGCTCCGTCGACTATGGCCCCTGGNCAGGCNCCGCCCGGGTCGGATCGACGGCACGCTTCTCCAGACCGTCAGAAGATCCCGGCAATCGTATGCGATTCGCATGTAATATCTATGCGATGCGCACAGATATTGATGGCGCCGATGATGTGGCGCCGGGCGGACCCGCGCTGTTCCGGCTGGTCAGGTTCTGGTCACGGCGATGGACGGCCACCGCCGCGGCCGGCGAGGACGTCGACCGGACCGGTCACGTCCTTGTCCTGACGGCGATCGATGCCGCAAGCCGTGACGGCCGCGCCCAGATCGTCGACGTCGCCGCGGAGCTCGGGCTCGACCGGTCGAACGCCAGCCGGATGCTTGCCGCCGCCGTGTCCGCCGGACTGGTGACCAAGAGCGTTTCGCCCGCGGACGCGCGCCGCGCCGAACTCGCCGTCACCCCGGCCGGCGCGGAGCTGCTCGCCGCCGCCCGCGCCTGGCAGGAGCGCATGTTTGCCGGGCTCGTGGCGGACTGGCCGGCCGACGACGCCCGCCGCTTCGCCGCCTACCTCGCCCGCCTGGCCGCCGAGACCACGCCGGCCACCACGACCACACCGACTGNCACGACCACACCGACTGCCACGACCACACCGACTGCCACAACCACACCGACCGCCGCCATGCCGGCCACTCGGACCGCATTGGAGGTACGCCCATGACTGTCGTGCTCAACCACACCATCGTCCCGGTGGCCGACAAGGAACGCTCGGCCCGGCTGCTCGCCGCCCTGCTTGGTGTCGAGGCGGGCGAACCGGCCGGTCCTTTTGTTCCGGTCCGCGTCAACGACGAGCTCACCCTCGACTTCGATGACCGGCTCGGCGCCCGTCCCGGCCACTACGCCTTCCTGGTCGACGACGTCACTTTCGACGTCGCCCTCGACCAGGCGAGGCGGTCCGGCCTGGCCTGGGGCTCGGCGCCGCGGACCGTCGACCGTCAGATCAACCACCTCGGTGGCGGCCGGGGCGTCTACATCCGTGACCCCGACGGCATCGCCTACGAGTTCTTCACCACCGTTCCGTGACGATGGTCACGGCGGAAGGGTGACAGTAGGTTGTCGCCGGCCGGGGCAACGATCGAATCATGACTGAGTTCGCGATCGCGCCGCCGTCCGCTGTCCGTAACGATTCCCTCGTCACGACCGGGCTCGACTGTCTCGCCGAGACCGAGGCGTTCAACGCCGCGTTCGAGGCCAAGGCGGGCTCCGTGCCGGACCGCAGCCGAGGGGTGGACGCCGCGACGCTGGCGACGTTGCGGCGTAACCGGGTGGGTGGCGAGGCGCCGCCGGTGCGCCTGGCCGAGGCGCACGACCGGCAGGTCGAGGTCGACGGGGTGCGGGTCGGGTTGCGGGTCTTCGTCCCGCCCGTCGTCGAGGGCGCCTACCTGCACATCCACGGCGGCGCGTGGATGTTCGGCTCGGCCGACGGGCAGGACGAGCAGCTGTGGGACCTCGCCCGCACCGCCCGGCTCGCCGTGCTCAGCGTCGACTACCGCCTCGCGCCCGAACACCCGTACCCGGCGGCGCTGGACGACTGCGAACGGGCCGCGCTGTGGCTGGTCCGCAACGCCGCGGTCGAGTTCGGCACCGACCGGCTGCTCATCGGCGGCGAGTCCGCCGGCGCGCACCTGTCGCTGACCAGCCTGCTGCGGCTGCGGGACCGACACGCGATCACGGGGGCGTTTCGGGCGGCCCACCTGACGTTCGGGCCGTACGACCTGTCGATGACGCCGAGCCAGCGCCTGTTCGGCTCCCGCCGGCTGGTGAGCAACACCGACTCGCTACGGGGGACCTACGACGCGTTCGTCCCCGGTCGGACGCCCGAGCAGCGGCGCGACCCGGACGTGTCCCCGCTGTACGCGGACCTCGCGGGCATGCCCGCGGCGCGCTTCGTGGTCGGCACCGACGATCCGCTGCGCGACGACTCACTGTTCATGGCCGCGCGCTGGCGGGCCGCCGGACTGCCGGTGGAACTGGAGGTGGTGGCCGGGGCGATGCACGGGTTCACCCTGTTCCCCCTCACCATCACCGAACGGGAGCTGCGCCGGCAGACCGAGTTCCTGTCGGGGGCGGGACGTAGCCTCCGGCCGTGACCCGAACGGACCGGCTCTATGCGCTGATGGAGGAGCTGCGGGCGGTGGCGCCGCGTCCCGTCACGGTGCCGGTGCTCGCGCGACGTCTGGAGGTCAGCGAGCGCACCGTGCAGCGGGATCTGAAGGCGCTGGCGGAGACAGGCGCCCCCGTCTACAGCGCCACCGGGCGCGGCGGCGGCTGGTCCGTGGACCCGGCGATGACCCTGCCGCCGATCGGGTTCACGCCAGGGGAGGCCCTGGCGGTGGCCGCGGCGCTGGCCGCCGCGGAGGGCTCCGCGCCGTTCGCCGACGGCATCCGCGGCGCGATGCGGAAGATTGCCGCGTCCCTGTCCGGCCAGGCCCTCGTCGAGGCGCACGAGTTGGCCGCCCAGATCGTCGCCCTGCCGTCCCGGCTCGACCCAACGGTCCGCGGCGCGGTGGAGTGGGCCCTGACCCGGCGGGAGGTGCTGTCGCTGAGCTACCTGGACGCCGGCGGGCGCACCTCGGAGCGGGAGGTGGAGCCGGCCGGCCTGCTCGCCGCCGAGGGCCGTTGGTACCTGGTGGCCTGGTGCCGCCTGCGGCGCGCCCCGCGCGGTTTCCGGCTCGACCGGATTCGCGCCGCCGCCCCGACCGGGCAGGCCGCCCCCCGCCGCGAGCTCGCCGACCTGCTCGGCTCGGCCGCCACGGGCGCGGTCACTCCGGCCGTGCTGGACAGCCTGGCCCCCTGACGCAGCCAGCCCGATCCGCGCCGACGCGGCCCGGGTAGGACCGGTCCGGCGGCGGGCGGGAGAGGCCGGCGGGGAGCTGGGTGGGGCGGCGCCGGGTGAGGTGGGACAGCGGTGGATCAGAGGTTCTGGCCGCCGGACAGCTCGATACGGGTGCCGTTGGCCCAGCCGAAGNCATCGGCGAGGATCAGCGGCACGGCCGCGCCGATGTCCTCGGCCTCGCCCACGCGGCCCAGCGGGATGGCGCTCGCGACCGCCTCGTTGAGCTGGGCGTTGTCCCGGAGCCGGCCGCCGCCGAAGTCGGTGGCGATCGCCCCCGGCACGAGTACGTTGACCCGGATACCTCGCTCGCCGAGCTCCTTGGCCTGATACCTGGTCAGGACCTCGATCGCCCCCTTCGCGGCGGCGTAGGCGGAGGTGCCAGGATGGGTGAAGCGGGCCAGGCCGGAGGAGACGTTGAGGATGCGTCCGCCGTCGGCCAGCAGTGGCAGCAGCGTCTGCGTCAGGAAGAACGGNGCCTTGACGTGAATCCGGAACAACTCGTCGAACTGGTCCTCGGTCGTCTCCGTGAACGGCGCGTAGAGGCCGACGCCGGCGTTGTTGACGAGGTAGTCGAGGCGCTCGGCGCCGAGGCCGGCGAGCGTCGTGCGGACGTCGGCCGCGAATCGGGCGAAGTCGCCGCTGTTGCCCACGTCGAGCTGCAACGCCGCCGCGGGCACCCCCTGCCCTTCGAGCTGCGCCACGAGCCGGTCGGCCTCGTCCTTGCGGCTGTTGTAGGTGCCGATGACGCCCACCCCGGCGCGG
This sequence comes from Frankia sp. AvcI1, assembly GCF_001420875.1. Lineage (NCBI taxonomy): Bacteria > Bacillati > Actinomycetota > Actinomycetes > Frankiales > Frankiaceae > Frankia > Frankia sp. AvcI1. The sequence continues at coordinate 167,877 of NZ_LJFZ01000002.1, forward strand.
GCGAGGTGGGTGGCCATGCTGCGCCCGAGGCCGCGGCTCGCGCCGGTGATCAGGGCGATTCTGCTGTCGGACATGAGTTCCTCATTTCTCCCGTGACACGCCTGTGNTGCTCGTCAACCACCCTGGCACCTCCGCCGGCCGTCAGCGGAGTCTCGGTCATCCCCGGATCGCGAGTCCGGGGATAGTCCGGCCGGCCGCGGTCATGATGGGGAGGTCGGACGGGCCGTGGGCACACGGCCGCGTGGAAGCCGTCGAGTGGAACACGCGGAGGTACCGCCGTGCAGCGCCAGGAGCTGGGTGCATTCCTTCGTCACCGGCGGGAGCTGCTGCGGCCGTCGGACGTCGGGCTGGTCGCCGGTGGTCGGCGGCGGGCGCCCGGTCTGCGCCGCGACGAGGTCGCCGTGCTCGCCGACATGTCGACGGACTACTACGAGCGGATTGAGCAGGGCCGTGGGCCGAGGCCGTCGCCGTCGATGCTCGGCGCGATCGCGCGGGCGCTGCGCCTCACGCTGGACGAGCGCGACCACGTCTACCTGCTGGCCGGCCACGAGGCCCCGCCGCGGCACTGCTCGCTCGGCTACGCCGACGCCGGCCTGATGTGCGTGCTGGACGCACTCGCGCCCACCGTGCCAGCGCTCATCTCCGACGACCTCGCCAACGTCGTGGCGCAGAACCCGCTGAACATCGCGCTGCTCGGCCCGATCGCCCGCGCGCCGGGTCGGGCGCACAACTTCCTGTGGCGCTGGTTCACCGACGGTGAGCTGCGCGCGCGATACCTCGCCGACCAGCACGACACGCTCGGCCGCGAGCACGTCGCGGNCCTGCGCGTCACGCTTGGCCGGCGGCATGAGGACGAGGCGGTCCGATCCCTCGTCGCCGAGCTCTCGGCGGCCAGCGCCGAGTTCCGCGAGGTGTGGGCCCGCCAGGAGGTGGCGGTGCGGCGGACCACCCGGAAGGTGCTCCTCCATCCCGAGGTCGGCCGGCTCGACCTGGAGTGCGACGCGGTGGTCAGCCCGCCGTCCGGCCAGCGACTGGTCCTGTTCCGCCCGCAGCCCGGTTCGGGGGCGGGTGAACGCCTGGAGATGCTCGCCGTCCTCGGCACCCAGACCTTCCTGGCACCTGGCCGTTCGCGCTGACGCCGGCCGCCGGGTCAGGCCGGGACGAGGCCGTGCAGCGCTGCCCACCGGCCGACCTCCTCCCGGCGCAGCGCCGTGGCCAGCAGCTCGGGGAATCTGTCCGGGGTGCAGGCGAAGGCCGGCGCGCCGAGCTGCGCGCAGGTCGCCGCGAGTTGGTGATCGTAGGCGGGGGCGCCGTCGTCGGACAGCGCCAGCAGCACGATGACGGTGACCCCGGCGTCGACCAGCGCACGCAGCCGGGCGATCAACGACGACTGGTCGGCGCCCTCGATGAGATCGCTGATGAGGATGAGGACGGTGTCGGCGGGCCGGCGCACGAGACTCGCGCCGTAGCCGACCGCGCGGTCGATGTCGGTGCCGCCGCCGAGCTGGACCCCGAAGAGCACGTCGACGGGGTCGTCGAGGGAGTCGGTCAGGTCCACCACAGACGTGTCGAAGACGACCAGCCTGGTGCTCAGGGACCTGATACTCGCCAACGACGCGCCAAGCACCCCGGCGTAGACGACCGACGACGCCATCGAGCCGCTCTGGTCGATGAGCAGAATGACGTCGCGCAACGCGGCCACCCGCCGGGCCCGCTGGTATCCGACCAGTCGGTCGACGATGACGGTGCGCTGCTCGGGCTGGTAGTTGCGCAGGTTGGCGAGGATCGTCCGGTTCCAGTCGACGTCGGGCAGCCGTGGGGTGCGGGCACGCTCGCCGCGGTTCAGCGCGCCGAACACCGCCGAGCGCAGCGACTGCGCCAACCGCCGCTCGATGTCCTCGACGACCATGCGGACCACCCTCCGCGCGGTCTCCCGGGTGCGTTCGGGCAGCGCCGAACGCAACGACAGCAGCGTGCCCACCAGGTGGACGTCGGGCTCGGCCGCCGCCAGCAGCTCGGGCTCCATGAGCAGCTGCGCGAGCCCCAGCCGCTGGACGGCGTCGTGCTGGAGGACCTGCACCACCGACGACGGAAAGTAGTCGCGGATGTCGCCGAGCCAGCGGGTCACCGCCGGCGCCGATCCGCCGAGCCCCGCCGAGCGCTCCCGGCCGCGACCGCCACCGGATTCGCCGTCGGCGTCGTAGAGCGCGCCCAGCGCGGCGTCGATGTCGGCGTCCCGCTTCGACAGCGCCCGCGCCGGGCCGAACGCGGGCGCCGCCGGCGCCCCGAGGACCAGCCGCCACCGCCGCAGCCGCTCCTCCTCCGCCACCTCCGTCTTGTCCGTCTCGCCGTGGGCGGACCGTGCCGGTGGCGGACCGTCGACGTCGGTGATCGTGGGGTCAGGCATCGGTGTGTTCCTTCTCCGCGCGGGCAGGCGCTGCGCTGTCGGGGCCGAGCAGGGCGGCGAGGGTGGGCAACACGATCGCGACCCGAGCGGGGTCCCAGGCCGGGCCGTCGCCGGGCGGGATCGCCCCGGTCGGCGGTCTGGCCGTGGCCGGACTCCCTCCCGGGCTCGTGGTGTCTGCCGGGTCTGTCACGGCGCCGCCCGGGGGCTCGGCGGTCGGCCGGGGCAGGCCGGAGCGGACCCGTTCGCCGATCAGGCGGCGTTCCGGGCCGGCGAAGGCGGCGAACGTGCGGCGCAGGGGCGCGAGGACGACCGTGAAGGCGTCCCCGTCGAGGCCGGCCAGCCAGGTGTCGACGAGCGAGAGCATCGCGGGGTCACGGGCGAGCACCGCGCCGGACCGGCCGAGGAAGCCCGCGAGCCAGTGCGCGGCGTCCGCGGGGGCGCCGCCGGCCGCGGACAACGCCCGCGCCAGCCTGGTCGCCACCGCCGCGGGCGTGAGCCGGCCGGCATCGGACAGGATGCGGGTGCACCGCCCGGCAACCAGCGGGTTACCACCGGCCGTGGTGGCGGCGACGCCGACCGCCGCGTGCCACCGGGCGACGTGTTCGGGGTCGGCGACGAGCCCGAAGGCGGTGTCCGCGGTGTCGACGGCGGCGACCATGGCGTCCGCGGCGTCGTCGTCGAGGCTTGCGCAGGCCGCCGGCAGCCCCGCGCAGATGCGGGTCATCAGGCTCGTCGTCAGCCCGACGACCAGGCCGGTGTCGGTGCCGCGCACGTCGCCGTAGCGGTGGACCCGGGCCAGCGGGGCCAGTGCCAGCATGAGGTGGGCGACGTCGCCGGTCGTGGCCGCGCGCTGTTCGAGCCCCGCGCGCACCGCCTCCAGCGCGGCGGGCAGGTCCGCGAGGACCACCTGCTCGAACAGCCCGGTGATGGCGGCGAGGTCGGGCGCTGCCCGGGTGCGCTCGGCGACGACGTCGCCCGCGGCGTCCTCGACGGTCGCACCGTGCCGGGCGGCCACGACGAGTGCCAGCGCGAACGTCGGCTGCCAGGCGAGCGTCCAGCCCTCGGCGAACGTGCCGGTGCTGCTGGTCGCGGTGGGGATGCCCCAGTCGACGTCGAGCAGGCGCAGCCGGTGCAGCAGGGCGCTGCGTTCCCGGTCGAGCTCGCGGCGTAGGTCCAGGCGCAGTGGCTTCTCCACCGGGGTGGGCGCGAGCCGCAGCCTCTTCTGCGTGCGGGCGACGTCGGCGGCCAGCGGCACGGTGGGCACGTCGGGGCCGACGGCGCCGACGACGTCACCGATGACGAGCTGTTCGCGGACGACGGCCAGCGGCACCGGGTCACCGGCGCAGAGCCCGGCCAGCACCGCGTCGGTCAGCTCGGTGAGCCCTGGGACGGCTCGCTCGCGCACCGCGGCGAGGGCCTCGGCCAGCCGCACGGTCTCCACCACCGAGGCCGTCGAGGCGGGCAGGTCGGCGGCGCGCAGGAGCGCCGCGACGCGGGCCACCCACCGGGCGCCGACCTGGTCGGGGGCGGTCCACAGGTGGTGGTACCAGCCCGGTGACGTGACGCCGGCGCCGTAGCCGGAGTCGGCGCTCAGCAGCGCGTGCGTCCACGGCACCCACGTCGTGGTGGTGCGCACCGGCCGGATGCCGCGCAGCAGCTCACGGTCCGCCGCGACGGTGGTCCGGCCCGTCCGGCCGGTCAGCGCCGGGACGTGCCACGCACCGCAGAGCACGACAACCCGCGCAGCGGCGTCGGCGCCGGTGCTGGCCGCACGGATCGCCAGGCGCATGTGCGCCTCCCGCAGGTCCTCCCGCCGAGCGTGCGCTCCCCGCGACGCCGCCGGACCGGGCTGGTGGTCGGGATCGCGCAGCGCCGCCATGGCCTCGGCCACGGCGGCGAACAGCTCCAGACCCGGGGAACGGCCGCCCGCGCCGGCCGTCGGGGTGCTCGCGGGCCGGCGGTGTTCGACGAGGTCCTCCCAGAATCGTTCCGGGTCGTCGTGGCCGGCGGCGAACGCCAGCCAGCCAAGCGGGTCGGCCACCAGCTCCGGGACCGTGTCCTCGTCGGCTTCCCCCGTGTCCTCGTCGGCTTCCCCCGTGTCCTCGTCGGCTTCCCCCGTGTCCTCGTCAGAGTCGGTCTCGGCGTCGCGCCGGCGCAACGCCAGGTCGTGCCCGAAGGGCAGGTCGATGAACCGGGTGGGCACGCCCGCCGCGCGGCCGTGCAGCAGGGCCTGCCACTCGGGGGAGAACTCGGCGAGGGGCCAGAAGGCGGCGTCGCGCGGCTCGTCGACGGCGTAGGCGGTCAGCGCGACGGGCGGGGTGAGCGCGCCGACGTGGACGAGCGCGCTGTCCCCCTCGGGCGGCCCCTCGACGAGGACGAGGTCCGGATCGAGCTCGGCGAGCGCCGCCCGCACCGCACGCGCCGAACCGGGGCCGTGGTGGCGCACCCCCAGAACGGTGACGGTCATCAGGCGTCGCCGGGGACGCGCGCGTCGTCGTCCAGGTCACGGCAGGCCCGGTACAGGTCCGACCAGCCCTTCCGGTCCCGGACCACGCCTTCGAGGTACTCGCGCCAGGCCACGGGATCCGTCGCGGGATCCTTGATCACCGCACCGACGAGNCCGGCGGCGANGTCCTCGGCTCGCAGTCGGCCGTCGCCGAAGTGGGTGGCCAGTGTGATGCCCCCGGTGATCACGCTGATCGCCTCGGCCGTGGACAGGGTGGCGGTCGGGGACTTCAGCGTGGTGCGCCCGTCGCGGGTGACGCCGGCGCGCAGCTCCCGGAAGATCTGCACGACGCGGCGCACCTCGCTCGCGGCCGGTGGCTCGTCCGGCAGCGCCAGCGTCCGGCCGAGGTCGGCGACCCGCCTGGTGACGATCTCCACCTCGGCGTCCTCGCTGGCGGGCAGCGGCAGCACGACGGTGTTGAACCGGCGGCGCAGCGCCGAGGACATCTCGTTGACGCCGCGGTCCCGGTCGTTGGCGGTGGCGATCACGGCGAATCCGGCGACGGCCTGCACCTCGCTGGCCAGCTCGGGCACGGGCAGGGTCTTCTCCGACAGCACGGTGATGAGCGCGTCCTGCACCTCGGCGCCCATCCGGGTGAGCTCCTCGACCCGGGCGATCGACCCGCGGGTCATCGCGCGCATCACCGGCGAGGGCACCAGCGNATCGGGGGAGGGCCCCTCGGCGATCAGGCGGGCGTAGTTCCAGCCGTAGCGGACGGCGTCCTCGGAGGTGCCGGCGGTGCCCTGCACGACGAGGGTCGAGTCGCCGCTGACCGCGGCGGCGAGGTGCTCGGACAGCCAGCTCTTCGCGGTGCCGGGGCTGCCGAGCAGCAGCAGCGCCCGGTCGGTGGCGAGGGTGGCGACCGCGACCTCGACGAGGCGCCGGGAACCGATGTACTTCGGGGAGATGACCGTCCCGTCGTCGAGCACGCCGCCGAGCAGGTAGGTGACGACCGCCCACGGCGACAGCCGCCACGACGGCGGGCGTGCCCTGGTGTCGGCGGCGGTGAGCGCGGCGAGTTCGCCGGCGTACGCCTGCTCGGCGTGCGGACGCAGCAGCGGCGCGCTGTCCGCGGTGGGACCGGCGTCGGGCGTGGCGGTGCTGGTGGACGGGGGCGCCAGGGTCATGAGGGGCCTTCCTGAGGCAGGTGCACCGGGCGGGTCGGCGCGGTGTCGGCGGGGGGTGGGTCGGTCAGTGCGGCGCGTAGCCGCCGTCGGGCGCCGAGGATCGTGGTCAGCCGGGTGCGCCCGTCGAGATCCAGGTACCTCGGCCGATCCGGATTGGGATCGCCGAGATCGGTGTCGGGATGCAACGCCCAGGCCATAGGTCCGATGAGCTCACGCAGGAGGTAGTCGTCGGAGTAGTGACGTGCGGACAGGGCGGTGAGCGCGGTCCACACCGCCCGGGAGAACGGTTCGGACCACGGGCCGGGCACCGCGGTCAACAGCGTCGTGATCCGCTCGACCGGCGTGTCCGGCCACCGCCCGTCCTGGTCTCGGGCGGCTGACCCGTCTGGGTGGTAGGAGTCGAGCCTCAGCCCGCGCAGCGTGTCCGTGAGAGCCTGCGTGCGGGCGGGCTCGGCCAGGCAGGCGAGCAGCCGCCCCTGGTCCGTCCGCCCGACGTGGGGCAGCAGCGCCGCAACCCAGCCGGGATCGCCATGGCGCAGGACGGCGGGCAGCAGCCCGATGCTCAGCAGTTGGCTCACCGGATGGCGTGCCCCGGGCAGGTCGGCCCCGGCATCGAGGAACTCCTTCGGGGTCAGCCCGGTGCGGCGCGTCCACACGGTCGGATCGACGCGGGCGAGTTCGGCCACGAACATGATCTCGCCCGCCGTCGCCCTGCTGAGGATCAGGCTGGGCGGATCCGTGTCGCTGATGCCGTCGCGGCGCATCTCGTCGCTGCACTCGGTCGGCAGGGTGATCTCGAGATGGTGGCGCCCGATCAGTCTGCCGCGCCGCGACGCGATCATTCCTTCGGTGCGCGCCTCGGCGCGTGCCTGCAGCCCGGAGCCGGGCAGGAGCAGAGCGATCTCGACCGCGGCCCGGCGGATGTCCTCGCGCCGGTCGTCAAGGGCATGGTCGAGCAGGTCGACGTCCCAGGGACCGAGACCGACCCGCAGCGCCTCGCAGAAGGCGAGGCGTTCCGCGGCGCCGGCCGCGTCGAACGCGGCGAAGGGGGGATCGTCCGCCGGGCCGCGCAGGAGCGTCACCGCGGCGGCCGGGTCGCGCTGCCGCAGTTCCTGCACCAGCGTGCGCCGCTCGAGGGCGCTCGCGGTCGGCCACTCGGCGAGGCGGGTGCGCGAGACCCACCGGCCGTCCGGGTGCAGGCCGGCGAGCCACCGCCCGCGCTCACCCAGAACCCTGGCGATCGGGGCGCGCATCGCCACATCCCGCAGGCCCCGCGACAGCAGCCCCGCCAGCAGGAGATCCGGAACGCGCCACCCTCCCTCGGCCATCAGCTCCAGGTACTGGCGGGTCCCCGCGGGCTCGGATCCGTCCAGCGCGCCCTCGACGATGCGCGCCGCGTGCGGCGCCAGCGTCGGAGCCCGCTCGGGCGGGGCGGGGGCGGGGTCCGGCAGCGCACGGGCGTCGGCGGCGAACAGGCCGGCGCGGCGCGCGCAGGACGCGAGGGCCGCCGTCCGCAGCAGAGCGGTGGCGCGCGAGGGCCCGTCCCCCGCCGCGCCGCCTCCGCCGCCGCTTCCACCGCCGCCTCCGCCGGAGCCGGCAGCGTCCCCGAGGTCGGGGAGGACGGGCACGGCGGCACGCGCCGAGCCGACGACAGCCGCGTCGACCAGGCTCGACCATCCCGGCGTCGGTCGCGGACAGGCGGGCTGCCCGGGGGGTACTGGGGGCTCGGCCCCAGGATCCGCGGCGCCCGTCCGCGCGGGCAGGCCGGTGCCGGGCTGCGGCCGGGACGCCATCGCCGCCAACGGCACCAGCTCGAACCCGTCCCACTCCACTCCGAGGTCGAGGGGGTGGCCGCCGCCGAGGGCCAGCAGGTGCCAACCCCACCGGGCGCCCGCGTCGGCTGTCAGCGCAAGGGCCTGACCGGCCCGGTCTCGCAGCAGCCAGCGAGCACCGACGCCCGACGGGCCCCCGCCCTGTCGGCCCTTCCGTGCCACCGCGCCCGTCGGCGCCTTGTCGTGGGCGTCGACGATGGGTGGCAGCACGGTGAGCTGCCGGACGATGAACGCGACGGGGTCGGCCCACGGGTCCGCCGCCAACGCCGGGGTGAGCGCCGCCAGTGCCTCCTGCCAGGTCCCGGCGGTGTCACCGGCGTCGGTAGCGGCCAGTTCGGCGAGTGGCTGCGGTGCCGTGGTGGTCTCGGCGAGGGCCACCCTGGTCGGACGACGCCCCGGATACGCGGCTACCTCACCCTGGAAGCGGGTGAGGACAGGCAGAGTCGGCGGCGGGACCTCCTTGGCGGAGCCGTAGGAGACCAGCAGGGCGAGCCGTTCGATCCCGGCCACCCGCAGNCACTGCCGCCGCCCCTGCAGCTTTCCGGTGGTGAACCGGCGCTCGCCGAGGACGTCGATCGGCCCGGCGAGCCGCTCGCCGGCGAGCACGTCCGAGGCGCTGCGGGAGAAGCCGATCCGGTCGCGCACGACGTCGACCAGCGCGGGCTCCACCTCCCCCCGCCTCGACCAGCCCTCGCAGAGCAGGTACAGGCGGCCGAGCCGGTCGGTGAGCCGCGCCGGCCAGTCGGGACCGCCCGCCGCGGCGATCCGCGCCATGTCGCGGACGACTTCGGCCAGGCCCGGAGCCTGCGCGTCGACCATCCGCGCCGCGGTCGCCTCCCACCAGGAGGCCGGCTGGACCTGGGCGGCGCCGAGCCCGCCGTGGGCGAGATCGACCAGCCAGCGGCTCAGCTCCGCGACCCCGGCGTCGACCCGGGCGTCGCGGCGGGCCTGCGTGCGCGCCGCCGACGTGGCGCGGGACGCCCCGGCCTTCCCACCGGTTCCGGCCTTGCCCGTTCCCGCGGCCTCACCCGGTGCCGCCTCCGGTGAGGCTGCACGCGCGGCGCGGGCGGCCCGCCGGGCGAGCCAGTCCGCGGCCCAGTCCGGCGGATCGTCGCCGGTGNCCAGCGCGGCCGGGGTGGCACAGGCGAGGAACAGCAGGCCGAGGGCATGCTTGCAGGGGAACTTCCGGCTCGGGCAGGTGCAGGAGGACGCGAACTCGGCGCCGGCCAGCACCACCACCCGGTACGGCGTGGCTCCGCTTCCCCGGCACGCCCCCCACAGCGCCTGGTTGGACATGCCGAGGCCCGACCAGCTTCCGGTGCTACCGAGCCGTTCGCCCGCCCGGGCGGAAGCCGAATCGGGCGCCAACGTGAGGACGGCCTCGCGGCTCATGGCCGAGACAGGTGTCAGCGACATGCCAGGGAGTCTGGCCCCGACCTCCGACACTTTTGNCCGGCGCAAGCACCCGGACGAAGGCCATCGATCCGACCGGCGGCGCTGGTGGCCGAGGTGCCATGCAGTGAATAGGCACTACGTAAAATGGTTCAACCATCCGCAGGTCTGAATTCTCACACCGCACCCGAGCCGCTCAACCCGGCCGAGGAAGGTGGGCCTCACCTACCTGGCGGGACCCGGCTCCCCGGCGAGACCACGCTTTGCCTGCACTGCCGACCGGCACGGCAGATGGTTGGCGCCACCGGGCTGCGGGAGGGCCACGGTGGTTATCGCGCGCGCCGGCCGCCGACCACGCTCAGCCCGAGCGTCCCGACGATGACGGCCAGGAGCAACAGGATGGCCCAGAGGGGTCCGTCCTCGCCGATGAGGGCCTCCTCGCCGATGACNGCCGGGACCCAGACGAACGCGGCGGCCAGTTGGATCCGGTGTCCGACGACGCGGCGGCGGGTGATCCTCTCCTGATCGGCCGCATCCGTGATCACCTGCCGGTGCCGGTGCAGCCATCGGACCGGGTCCTCGAACCGGGTGGTTCCGGCGGCGAGCAGGAGTCGCTCCAGCCCCGATGGGTTCTCGGCACGCAGCTTCACGCCGTCGACGTAGGCCCCGCGCTCCGCCCGCGTCGAGAAGTAACCGAACGGAAGGTCGGAGTTCGGCGCCATCGCGGGCCCGAGCCGAAGCGGTGGCACCCGTTGCGGCTCGGTGAACATCAGCAGCAGGTTCGGCAGGGTCAAAGGCCCCGTGGTGAACAGGTAGGGAATCGTCACCTGACGGGCCAGAACCGGCTCGGGNTCTGGGATGTCCTCCGGTAGCGGCGCGCTGCTCAGGTCGCGCACGGCAACCCGATCTACCGGGATGGACCATGGACGGCCACCGAAGTACCCNGGGAGAACCAGCGACACCACCCCGGCCTCGTGGACCACCCGGGGCTTGCGGACCGCGTACCAGTACGCCTTCAACCGTGTCGCTTCGGCCGGCGTCACCTCGTCCGATTTTCTCGGCATACCGCGAAAGATTTTACCTGAGGGCGCGGGTTCCGTTCGGGCTTTCGTCCGGTTGCGCGAGGTGACGACGGCGGTTGGAACACCGGGAGATCAAGAAGATCGCNAAGTCGCGGCCGTCCGACCACCCCCGAGCCGGCACGTTCCCGACGGCGACCTGCGAAACGCCCCGGATCCGGGCGCAGCCAGCCGGCGAAGCGGACACGCACGGTGGTCGACACACGGCGGGCGGAGACCGGGGNGGGNTCTCGGTTGACCCACAGGTGCTTTTCAGGTTCAACAGCGACCGAGGTCAGCCACTTTTCAGCCTTTTCGCNCAACGTTGCCACATGACGTGGATGCCTCCTCCGGCGCCCGAGCCGCACGCTCGCCTCGGGCTGAAACCCAGGCGGCCGCGCGTCACGGCGTGGTCGCGCGATCTGCTGTCCGAGGATCGGCTTCCCGATCTGGCGGTGCGCCTCGGGCTCACCGCGGTCGGCGTCGCCGTCATCGCCCTGTGGTGGGTGGACACGCCTTCGTCCCGGGTGCAGACGGCGGCGGCCACGATGACCGCGCTCGGCCGGGTGNCCGGCCTGCTGGCCGCCTATCTCGTGCTGGTGGAACTGATGTTGATGGCCAGGGTGCCGGCGCTCGAGCGGGCGATCGGCTTCGACCGGCTGGCGTCCTGGCATCGAGGGCTGGGCACGAACATCGTGCTCCTCATCGGTGGGCACGTCCTGCTGACGGTGTGGGGCTACGGGCTGAGCGCGCACGAGCAGCCGCTGTCCGAACTCGTCACGGTGATCACGCGGTACCCGGACGAGTGGGAGGCGACCATCGGCGCACTGCTGTTCGTCGCCGTGGGGATCAGCAGCGCCTGGTCGTTGCGCGCCCGGATNTCGTATGAGGCGTGGTACGCGGTCCATCTGACGGTCTACGCGGCAGTCGCGCTCACCTTCTTCCATCAGATCGCGAGCGGCGAGGACTTCGTCGACCATCCCCGGAACAGGCTGCTGTGGACGGCCCTGTACCTGGCCGTGGCCGCCTGCCTCGTGGTCTGGCGGATCGTCCTGCCGGCGCGGGCCGACCTGCGACACCGGATGACCGTCGACCGGGTGGTGGTGGAGGCAGCCGGGGTCGTGTCCGTCTGGATTCGGGGGCGGCGGCTGGACCAGCTCGGCGCACTTCCCGGGCAGTTCCTGCTGTGGCGGTTCCTCGCCCGCGGGCAGTGGGCGTCCGCGCACGCCTACTCGTTGTCGATGCCCCCGCATCCGGACCTGCTGCGGATCACCGTGAAGGATCTCGGCGACCAGTCCAGGGACCTCGCCCGGCTCCGGCCCGGAACCCGCGTGCTCGCGGAAGGGCCGTTCGGGCACTTCACCCACGCCCACGCCCACGCCCCCGCACGCAAGGCGCTGCTGATCGGCGGTGGCAGCGGCATCGGGCCCGTCCGGGCGGTGGCCGAGGACCTCGTCAACCGGGGCTGGGACGTCATCGTCCTGCAGCGGGCGAGNCGGCCGGACGATCTGCCGCTCGGCGGCGAGCTGTCGCTTCTCGCCGCTCACGGGCGCCTCGTGTTCCACCAGGTCGTCGGCAGCCGGCGGGAACTCGGCTACGACCCGCTCGCATCCGACATCATCGCCGTCTCCGTACCGGACGTCGCGCAGCGTGACGTCTTTGTCTGTGGACCCCCCGGGATGACGGCGGTTGTCGCACGCGGGTTGCGTGATCTCGGCGTCCCGACGGGTCAGATCCACACGGAGGAGTACAGCCTGCGATGAACGACATCGGCAGTCGCCGCTACCGGGGTCCACTCGGCTTCGCCGCCCTGGCGAGCGCGGTCGTCCTCGTCGTCGGCGTCAAGACGATTTCCGGCGACGGGTCCGCACCGAGCTCCGCGCTGGCGTCCGCGCCGCCTGACCGGGCCACGGCAGCCGACGCCGCCCCCTCGGCCTCACCCGATTCCGACCCGTCCGAGGCATCCGCCGCGCCCGACCCATCCGTCTCGTCCGGCTCCGGTGGTGCGGCCGGCTCCGGNGGCTCCAGCGCCCGACAGACCGTGCGAGGGGACGCGATCGACACCAGGTTCGGGCCGGTACAGGTCGACGTCGTCCTGGCCGGCAGCACGATCGTCGACGTGGTGCCGGTGGTAGTGCCGGATCAGGATCCACGCGACCGCCAGATCAACGAGTACGCCGTGCCGCTCCTGCNGCAGGAGGTCCTCGACGCGCAGAGCGCGAAGATCGATTCGGTCTCCGGCGCATCATTCACCAGCTACGGGTATGCATGGTCCGTCCAGTCGGTACTGGACAAGCTCGGTGCCTAGCCCGACGAACGCGCCGAGGCCAGCGGGCCGGACCGGCCGGGTTCACCCCGAGCCGGTGATGGGCACGGTCGTCAGCATCGACGTGCGCACCCCGTTGCCGCCGCCGGCCCTCGACGCGGCGATCGAGACGGCCGTCGCCGTCCTGCATCAGGCGGACGAGGACTTCAGTACGTTCCGGCCCGAGTCCTGGGTGTCTCGGCTGCGGCGGGGCGAGGTCGACCTCGCCGACTGCCCGGAGCACGTGCGCGAGGTGTATCGGCTGGCCGGGCGTTGCCGGGACGCCACCGGCGGCTGGTTCGACCCGGCCTGGCGGCGGGACGGCACCCTCGACCCCACCGGGCTGGTGAAAGGCTGGGCCGCCGATGCGGCCTCCGCCGCCCTGATCGAGGCCGGCGCCCCGGACCACTGCGTCAACGCGGCCGGCGACCTGCGGATCCGCGGCGCGGCCGGACCGTCAGCCGAGGGATCGTCAGCCGAGGGATCGGGGTCCGGCAAGCCCTGGCGGATCGGCATCGTCGACCCGTTCGACCGGGGCGGGCTGGTCGCGGTCGTCGAAGGCACCGATCTCGCCGTGGCCACGTCCGGTATCGCGGAGCGTGGCAGCCACGTCGTCGACCCGTCGACCGGCGTGCCCGCGAGCGGTCTGGCCTCCGTGACCGTCGTCGGGTCCGACCTGACCGTGGCGGACGCCTACGCGACCGCGGCGCTCGCCGCCGGGTCGGATACGGGCGACCTGCTCGCGGAGTTCACTCGGGCGGGTTGGGCGTGGCTTACCGTCACGACAACCGGCCGGATCCGCGCCGGCAAGGCCTTCCCCGGTCAACTGGCCGCCGGGAGACAGCAGCTGGGAATGCCGGCACTGTAGCGGGTGGATTCCCGTCGGACGGGCGTGTCCCGCTCGGTCCCGAGGCGTCCGAATGTGCGGCCTGGCCGCAGCGGACCCGGGCGGTGCAGCCGAGAGGAGTGCTCCGTCCTGGTCCACTCGGGCGNCATGGCCGTGGTCATCCGCCGAGGGCGGGTCGGGCCGGCGCCGGACTGGGCAGGGGATCGGTTTCGGATCGGCCGCCGTCAGCAGCGCCGTCCCGGCGGCGGAAAGACGATCGAGCTGGTCACAGAGGATCGCGGCAACCAGGTTCTCCTTGCTGGCGAAGTGGCGGAAGACCCCGATCAGTCGGCGATACCANCTCGNGGACGGTNCCCAGGCCTGTGTCGATCTCCTGCGCGAGCGCACCCGTGGAAAACTGGTCGTCCGCTGCGGCGACGGGATCTAAGCCTCGGCGCCGGGCGACGCGGGTNCCAGGCCGGACGCGCTCACGGCCTCGATGAGCAGCTTGTCGTAGCTGAGCACGATGTCCAGAGAGTCTCTGAGGTCGAGCGCTGTCGCCAGGTGGATCGCGTCGAGGGTCCGCAACCGGGCCGGAGGCACGCGGGAAGCGTCGGCGAGCAGCGGTGGAGTGATCTGCACGAGATCCACATCGCTGGAAAGGAAGGACTCCGCCAGGCCGAGTATGGCTGGGTTGATCAGTCCGAGCAGCCGGGTCAGTTCGACTGCGAGCAGGGCCGACGAGACGAGACGCAGCGGCTGCACCTGCTCGACGAGCCACTGACGAAGGTCATCTGACTCCTTCTCGGCGATGAACATCTTTGCCAGGGCGGACGTGTCGAGATAGATCCGCGTCGGCATCAGCCCTCGCCGCGCAGGTCGGCGAGCCACTCGTCGGTGGAACGGCCNGTCGGATTGGCCGCCGGCTCCGGTAGATGCGCAGGGTTGAACGGACCGGTGGCCTGGCGGATCAGGCCGGCGGCGACAAGCTGTTCGTAGCGGTCGTCCTCCGCCGGAACGATTCTCGCAACGATTCTGCCTCGGTCGGTCACCTCGACCGTCGCACCCNCGCGGACCAGCGCGAGAACCTTGGNGGTCCGCTGGGAGAGCTCGCGCATCCCCACCCGAGGCTGGCCGCCGTCTGGCAACGCTGTCATGCGCTCCACGTTATTACATGTACAGCGCTGTGCCTCCGCGGCCTCATGCCTGCCCGCCAGCCGTGTCAGCGTGTCGAGTGATGATCGTCTATGCGTTGCAGGAGGCGGATCAGCTCCGCGCGTTCGGTCGGGGTCAGCGGGGCGAGCAGTTCGTCCTGGGTCTGGTCGACGAGTCGGTCCAGGGCGCGCAGCCGGNAGCGCCCGGCCGCGGTCAGCGTGACGATGTTGCGGCGCTGGTCGGCGGGGTCGGGGGTGCGTTCCACGTACGCGGCCTCGGTCAGGCCGCCCAGCACGGCCACCATGTCGCTGCGGTGGATGCCGGTGCGCTCGCTGAGCGCGGCCTGACTCGCCGGGCCGGCGTCGCGGAGCGTCACAAGCGTCGCGTACTGCCACCGCGTCGCCCCCACCGCCGCGAGGCGGGCGTGCGAGATCCGGTCCGCGTGCACCGCGCCCCGGCCGANGAGCCGGGTGGCCAGCGACCGTAGGCGCGCGGGGACGGCGGTGGGGTCGATCGACCCGTGACGGCCGCGCTCCGGCATGAACCACATCGTAGCGCCTTGCGTTCGTCCCACCAACGATTTACGTTGGTGCGACAAACGTTAGGAGGACTAACGGTGAGGATCGAATCCTTCCGTGTCGACGCGCCGCAGGCCGACCTCGACGACCTGCAGGCACGCCTCGACCGCACCCGCTGGCCCGACGAGCTGCCGGGCGTCGGCGACGAGTTCGGCGTGCCGCTGGCCAGAGTCAGGGACCTGGCCGACCACTGGCGNCGCCGTTACGACTGGCGTGCGGCGGAGGCCGAGCTGAACAGCCATCCGCAGTTCGTCACCGAGATCGACGGCCAGCGGATCCACTTCCTGCACGTGCGCTGCCCGCGGCCGGAGGCGCTCCCGCTGGTGTTGACCCACGGCTGGCCGGGCTCGATCGTGGAGTTCCTCGACGTGATCGGGCCGCTCTCGGCCGAGTTTCACCTGGTCGTCCCGTCGATTCCGGGCTGGGGCTTCTCCGGCCCGACGCGCGAGCGCGGCTGGGATGTCGACCGCGTGGCACGTGCCTGGGCGGAGCTGATGTGTGGTTTGGGCTATCGGCGGTACGGCGCCCACGGGGGAGACTGGGGGGCCTCGGTGTCCCGGGCGCTGTCCCAGCACGACGCCGACCACGTCGTCGGCATCCACCTCAACTACCTCCCGACCCCACCGCTGCCCGGCGACCCGGACCGCGCCCGGNTGACCCCGGGAGACCAGGAGCGGCTCGTCCAGACCGAGGCCTACCTGCGTAACCAGCCGGCGGTTCGGACGATCAACGGCACCCGGCCGCAGACCCCGGCGTACGCCCTCAACGACTCACCGGTCGGTCTGCTCGCCTGGCTGCTCGACCCGATGACGATGTGGGCGGCCGCGGACTTCTCGATCAGTCCCGACCGGCTGCTCACCAACGCGACGCTCTACTGGCTGACCGGGACCGCCGGTTCGGCCCCGCGCCTGCACCGGGAGACCGGCGGCCCGCCCTCGTGGCGGACCGTCCAACCGGTGGGCGTCCTCGTCCTGCCCGAGGACATCACCCGCCCGATCCGTCCGTACGCCGAGCGGCGGATGCCGATCGCCCGGTGGACGGAGGCCGACCGTGGCGGCCACTTCCCAGGACTTGAGGTGCCCGAACTGCTCGCCGCCGACATCCGCGCCTTCTTCCAGCGCCTGTGAGGCCAGCAGCCTCGCCAGTGCTGTCCCGGCTGGGGCAGGCACTGGCGGCGCTGGTGTGCCTCGATGCACCCGTCTCCTTCAACCCCTGGCACGCCCTGGTCGCCGTCCTGTGGTGGAGCCGTCGACAGGGCACGGTAAATGGATGGCGAGCGTTCCCGGTCCTGCGTGATGATTCCGCCGTCCGCGTCCGCGTCCGCGATCGCGATCGCGGACGAGTGCGCAGCGTCCGCGTTGGAGGAGCGATGACGACCGTCGGTGCTGTACCGGCGTCTGCCGGGTCCAGGCCCGGGGCCCGTGTGGCGGGCGGGGCGCTGTGCGGGAGCCGGGAGTCCGGCGTGGCGGTCTTCCGCGGCATTCCCTACGCCGCGCCGCCGGTCGGCGGGCTCCGCTTCGCCGCACCGCGGCCGGCCGCGAGCTGGGACGGTGTGCGGTCGGCGCTGTCCTACGGTACTCCGCCGCCGCAGTCCGACGTGCTCGGCCGGGGCCCGTCGGCCGAGGGCACGCCGGGCGACGACTGGCTGACGGTCAACGTCTGGTCGCCTGAACCCGACCCGGCCGCGAAGCTTCCGGTGATGGTCTGGATCTACGGCGGTGCGTACGCGATCGGCGCGTCCAGCCGGCCCGAGTACGACGGCGCTCACCTGGCCCGGGACGGCGGTGTGGTCGTGGTGACCTTCGACTACCGCCTCGGGATGGAGGGCTTCGCGCAGATCACGGGAGCGCCCCCCAACCGCGGCCTGCTCGACCAGGTCGCCGCGCTGGAATGGGTACGCGACAACATCGCCGCCTTCGGTGGTGACCCGGACGAGGTCACGGTGTTCGGCGAGTCCGCCGGCGGCGGATCGGTCGCCGCCCTGCTGGCCATGCCTCGGGCGGCCGGGCTGTTCCGCAGGGCCATCGCGCAGAGCGTGCCGGGCACCTTCTTCTCGACCGAGCTCGCCGCCGACATCGCCGCCGCCTGCGCCGACGAACTGGGACTGCGTCCCACCGTCGCGGACCTGGCCACTGTGGATCCGGCCCTGCTGACCGTCGCCGCTGACACCGTCGCCGCCACGATGGCCACGCGGTCGCGGCGCTGGGGCCAGGCCGCACTCCGGTCGATCCTGTTCGCCCCCGTCGTCGACGGCGAGGTCCTGCCGGCCACGCCGTGGCAGGCCTTGGCCGCCGGCGCCGGCCGGGACGTCGACCTGCTCGCCGGCCACACCCGCGACGAACAGCGGCTGTTCACCGCCCTCACCGGCCTGCTCGGCCAGGTGACACCCGACCAGGCGGCGACCGCGCTGCAGGACTTCGCCCCCGGCCGGGACGGCGCCCGCCGTTACCGTGACGCCTACCCGGACGCGGGCCCCGAGCAGTTGTACGAACTGGTGCACTCGGACTGGCTGTTTCGGATGCCCACCCTGCACCTCGCGCAGGTGCAGGTCGCGGGCGGCGGCCGGGTGCACCTCTACGAGCTGACCTGGCCGGCCCCGGGCATGGGCGGCNCACTCGGCGCCTGCCACGGCCTCGACGTCCCGCTCGTGTTCGGCAACCTCACCAGCGGCCAGCCCGCCCTGCTGATCGGCGACAGCCCCACCCCGGAGGCGACGGCGCTGTCGGCGCGGATGCGGAGCGCCTGGACCACGTTCGCCACCCGGAGCGACCCTGGCTGGCCGGCCTACGACTGCGACCACCGCCTCACCCAGATCTTCGACACCTCCCCGGTCGTCACCGCCTACCCGGAGGAGCGATCCCGCCTGATCTGGCAGGACCACTCCTTCCCGCCCCTCCTCCTCCACGCGCCGTGACGACTGCCCGGCAGGCTGGCGGCGTCTTCGAGTACGTCGGCGCGGCGACCTGAGACTTCACGTGAGCCAGAGCGACGAGCCGGACGAGCTGCTGACGAACGATCCGCTGGCCCTGCCGATCGGGATGGTGCTGGACAAGCACCTCGGACAGACAGGGAACAGAACCGGACCGCCCACCGATTCGTGCTCCGGGATCGCGGAATGGAGGCCGCGTCGCCGTGAGCACTCCGAGCCGCCGGAGGTTCCGCCGTTGACGTTTCCGTTCAGAGCGTGCCGAATCCCTTGTGCAGCCGGGCCAGGGCGTCGTCGATCGCAACAACCGGGTCCCGATGCGGTGAGGACGGCCCGGCCGCCTGGACGTGTCAAGCTGGCTGATCATCATGATGCCGATGATGGCGCCGCTGACCGCGATGACGTCGGGGTCCTCCGCCGTGCGTCCGGCCCGTTCCGCCACGGCCACGGTGAACTCGTGCGTGGCGGAGGTGAGGTGATCCAGATGCGCCGCGCGGACCTCGGCATCGGGCTACGGAGCAACGCCGTCGTCGTTGCCCAGGTCTGGCGGGATCACGCCGGGCCGCAGGCCGCACTGGCCCGCCTGCTACGCGCGGTGGAGGTGTNCACCGTTGATGAGCGGACCGGCCGCGATGCCGGTGTGCTACTTGGCCGGGCCGGTACGTCCGATGTGGTTGACGCGACGGTCGTCCTGCTCGCGCGTCCGGGCGACCGCATCCTGACCAGCGACCCCAAGGACATCACCCGGCTCGTTCAGGCGGGCGGCGTACCAGCCGTGGTGGTGCGGTGCTAGCAACGCCTTCCGCACCATCGCCGGTCGGGCCAACGCCGAGCCTGGCGTGGTCGGCTACGGTGATGCCGTGGGATTGCACTTGAGCCAGATCAACGAGGCCGACGAACTGCTGACGAACGACCCGTTGGCGCTGCTGATCGGGATGGTGCTGGACCAGCAGATCCCGTTGGAGCGGGCGTTTGCGGCGCCGTACGAGTTGGTGGAGCGGCTGGGGCGGCCGCTGGATCCGGCGGAGCTTGCGGNGTTCGACCCGGACGAGTTGGGTGCGATCTTTTCCCGGCAGCCGGCGTTGCATCGCTTCCCGGGTTCGATGGCGAAGCGGGTGCAGTCGCTGTGCCGGCTACTGCTCGACTCCTACGATGGTGATGCGGCGGCGGTGTGGACGACGGCGGCCGACGGCCGTCAGCTGCTCAAGCAGGTCGCGGCGCTGCCTGGTTTCGGCGAGCAGAAGGCCAGGATCTTCGTTGCCCTGCTCGGCAAGCANCTCGGTGTGACCCCGCCCGGCTGGCGCGAGGCGTGTGCACCGTTCGGCGAGGACGGCAGCCACCGCTCCGTCGCCGACATCACCAGCCCCGAGTCCCGCAGCAAGGTCCGCGACTACAAGAAAGCTATGAAGGCCGCCGCCAAGGCGTAGCCGCCCTGACCGTAGTATCGGTCTGAAGCCGCATCTGGTCGAGAGGCGGAAGCTTGCGACCGATCCGCGGTTCGTGGAGAAGGTCCGTGACGTCGTGGGGGTGTCTCTCGACCCGCCGGGACCTCGCGGTGAAGTAGTGGCGCTGAGCCATCTGCGGTTCCACCTGCGCTTCACCCCGACCTCGTCGTCATGGATGAATCTGGTCGAACGCTGGTTCGTTGAACTCAGCCGCCGGAAACTCTGCCGTTCGACCCACCGGTCCGTCGTCGAACTCGAAGCCGGCATCCNAAAGTGGATCAGTGCGTGGAACAAGGGACCCGAGGCCGTTCGTCTGGACGAAGACCGCCGACCAGAGTCTCGGAACCCTCGCTGCCTACCGCGGACGAATCAACGACGCAGGATATTGGGCGGCGATTTGGATCATCGCCCGCCGAAGATAATCCGATACGTGGACATCGTTAAAACTTGGTACATACAATGCCGAAGGTGAGCGACGCTACCGGAGTCGGGACAGATGCCAATGTGCACCAAGAGGTTCCTCTCCGGCGCAACGAGGGCTTCCGTATGCTGTGGACCGGCCAGCTGCTCTCTGATACTGGCTCAGGGATCGGCCTGCTCGCCTATCCGCTGCTTATCCTGGCGCTGACCCATTCGGCGGTGNTCGCCGGGGTGGTGGGGACGTCGCGGGCAATGACCCTNNTGTGCCTGCAGCTGCCCGCCGGGGCGCTCGCTGACCGGTTCGACCGGCGGCTGACGATGATCATTTGTGACACGATGCGCNCGGCCCTGCTGGCCCTGCTCGGCATCCTGATCGCGACCGATCTCGCGTCCTGGCCGGTCGTGCTGGTCGTGTGCCTGATCGAGGGAGGCGCAGGCGCCATCTTCAACCCGGCGGCTGCCGCGGTACTGCCGGGGATCGTGCCGGACGGGCAACTGGAGCAGGCGTCGGCCGCCACCGAGGCCAGGACCTACGCTGCCGCCCTGGCCGGCCCGGCGCTCGGCGGGGCTCTTTTCGGGCTGGGCCAGGCCGTCCCGTTCCTCGCCAATGCCGTCTCCTACGTTGTCTCGTTCGGCACGGTGAACAGGATCCGGGGGCGGTTCCGCCCGGAGAACGTGGNCGAGCGCAAGGCGTTGTGGCGCGAGGTGGCCGACGGCCTGCAGTTCGTCTGGCAGGTGCCGATCCTGCGCGCGGTAGCGATAACGGCACCCCTGATGAACTTTGCCTTCACCGGCGTGATCTTCACCGTTACGCTCGCGCTGCGTCATCACGGTACCTCCACTGCGGTGCTCGGCCTGGTGCAGGCGACCATCGCGGCCGGCGGGCTGCTCGGCGCCGTAGTGGCCCCCCGGCTGCAGGGGCGCATGCGCCTGGGAGCCCTGGCCACCACGATCACCCTGGCTGGGGCGCTGCTGTTCGGTGCTGCGGCGCCGCTCCTCCCGTCGCCGCTGGTGGCGGCGCCGATCGCTCTGGCGCTGCTGCTCGCGCCGGCCGTGAACGCCGCGCTGTTTGCCGTGACGCTCCGCAGTGCACCGGCAGAAATGCGCGGGCGGGTCATCAATACCGTGGTCATGGCGACTACCGCGCTGGCTGCGCTGGCGCCGCTGACCGCTGGGCTGCTTGTCCAGCACGTGTCCGGCGCCTGGGCGGTGGGCGCCTTCGCCGCCACGGCCGCCACGGCGGCAGTGCTGTGCCTGATCCTGCCAGGTTTGCGGAATGCTGCATGAGCCGCACGGATGAAGATTTCGGCAAGGGCAACGTGAAATCCATCCCAATGACGCGTCAAAACAACCGCAGCAGTCATCCATGACGACGAGGTCGGGGTGAAGCGGAGGTGGAACCGCGGGTGGCTCAGCAGCGGACTTCTTCACCGCGGGGGTCCCGGCGGGTCGAGATACACCCCCACGACGCCTCGGCGTGCTGCACGGCGGCCGGTCGCGCGGCGCTTCGGAATCGATCTCGACGGTCCGGCCACGTACATGCGCGAGTACCTGTGCGTCCTGCGGCCGCTGCTGCACGACGGCTCGCGGCGATGCTGCGCGTCGCCGGTGAACTCGCTGACGGAACGGTGACCTGGATGGCCGGTCCCCGGACCATCGGCAGCCACATCGTGCCCGCCATCACCGCCGCCGGCGGCGGCGGCGCCGCAGCGCCGCGGCGCGGGCATCCTGCTCGTCCAGCTTCTTCGTAGCCGCGGAGCACGCGTCATCGGCGCGGCACGGTGAAGCTGGATGCCGTGACCGCCGCCGGCACCGGCTCGGGCCAGTCCGGTCTGCCGAGACGGCTTTGTTCGGCCTTCCGCGTCCGAGGATCATGTCCCTGCGGTTGTCTCACCATCATGGTGGTGCCGACCGATGAGTCTCCACGTGTCGCGGTTGCTGACCCAGAACAGGGCATCGAGGACTCGTCGCAGGGCGATGCTCTTCCACNGGCGTCCGGTCTCCGTCGCGCTCGGCGAGCGTCCTGGGCCGTCCCCTCCCTGTCATTCTCGGGTGAGACACCTGTGTCCTCCCAGGTCAGAAGCACTTTCCTGTGTCCCGGCACCGGCTACCCTCATAGTAGGATCAGGTAACGTTCGAGATGAACAGCCCAGGCTGGCCACTGTGACAGTCACCATGAATCNCCGAGGTTTACATGGCCGACAAGCAAGAACTGTTCGATGCTGTTGTCGAAATCCTCCGGCGTCGATATCCGATCTCTGGCCTGGACTCTACAGCTGGAACATTCGATCTTCGTGATGAGGATCGAGCGGTTCGCGTCACGCTTGAACTGAATCTTCTGAAGGAGTACTTCAGCCGGCTGGACGAGGAGAATTCCGTCCTCGGTCTTGCCGAAGCGCAGGGGGATGAGCGGGACCGAGTCCGGTTGCAGTACATCATCATGCTGATTCAGGAATACTTCGAGTCGGACACCTTCTTGTCGCTTGTCGAGATCCGGCTCGACCGGTCGGCTGATGGTCGCGTCTCTCTTGTCCGTCGACGAGGCGCCGAGCGTAGATCCTTTTCGTTGGCAGACATGGAAGGTGGCTTTTGGTGGTCCGACCGACCTGGCACCTGAGAGCACGTCGCACCTGAGAGCACGTCGCACCTGAGAGCACGTCGTACCCATCGAAGCGAGATTGGCGCGCCGCAAACGGCGTGTCCCTTCCCCTCGAGGGCATCGGCGGGCTCGACTGACGGGCGGCGATCGACGGCAACCTTTCCTGCGACGGGCGGCATGTTTACGTCTGCCGGACCTGAGGTGTTCTAGGCGCGGGCGATTCGATCGAGTCCGAGCAGGCTGAGGTCTCGGTACGGGTGCCGGCGTCGTCGGCGGATGCGCTCAAGGCGTGCGCGGCGGCTGAGCACCTCCCCACGTCAGCCCTGGTTCGGCGCATCCTGTCGCGCGCGGTGGAGAGCCGCGACGCGCCCGTGATGACCGAGGACCAGGTCGAGGAGATCGTGCTGGGTGCGATCTGCGAGTCGGTTCGCGCGGGCCTCGGGTGTCCTGGCAACGAGAACGCCGAACTGAAGCTCGGCGATGCTGATGACGCTGACCGCGAGTTCACCGGGGATCGGAAGGACGTCGGTGGCGACCAGCACGCTGGTGTGCAGGACGCCACGATTCATCGATCTTCCCAGGGGTCCGTCAGGGTGTTGTCGACGAGGTCGCGATCGCCGGGCCAGTCGGCGTCGGACGGCAGGGCGAAGACCTCCGCGAGATCGTCCCAAGGCCGCCATGCACGCGGGGTCACGGCGGTTGGGCGCATCGGAGGGCGTCGGAGATCGTTGAGGGTCAGGTCCGCCCGGGTCTTGGTCACCTTCCGAGACTGGGCGGGCACCGAGCGGGCCGCACTTCACGGCCATCATTCAGGCATGCTGCAGATGGTAGAGAACCTCTTTATTATCCTTGTTGTCCAGCAGGTAGAGTTGATCATTATCAAACCAGAATCTCAAGAATCTCTGCTCGCCGGGGGCGCTGATCTGCATAAGGTATTCTGCCTCGTTTCCTTGGCCGGCCGCCTTGTCTCTACCCAGAACCTGATATTCGCCTGAAGTCTCTGGATGATCATCGTCGTAGTGCAGGATGAAGGTCTCTTGGGCGGAGAAGTTGACCCTGGCCTGACATTCTCCTCCTGCTGTACCCTGAGGGTATTCCTGGTAAATGCAATTCCAGCTTCCGTGGAGTCGCTGGGTGATTCCTGGAATTTCGGAAGGGGTATTGGAAGGAGTGCTGGAGGGAGTGCCAGTAGCACCTCTAGCGCCTCCCGCGGGCCTGGGAGTCGCGGACTCTCTCGGTTTGTCGACCGATCCCTCGTCCCGACCGTCGGGTGGGATCGGCGTCGGCGTGCTGGCAGTCGTTGCCGGCGATCTGGTGGGAACGGGTGTGGTCGGNGGGTCGGGACGTGTCGTCGGTGGCCCTGATGGCGACCTGGGAAAATACATGACCAGCGTGACCGCGGTGACCGCAGTGATCATGGCGCCGATGATCAGGGGCATGCGGCGCGACCGACGAGGATCTCTGCCCGATCTCTTCTCGCCCCGGTGGGACGGTCCGTGTGCCGGGTGGTCGGCTGCGACATCGACGCGTCGACCAACACTGACGGCCGGTTCACGTGAGACGATCTGCAGGCCGGAGGGAGCGCTGGATCGCAACGGCGACGGGCCGGGGAGNTGGGGAGTCCGACCATGGTTCGGCGCCGCGCGGCCGCCCGTGTCCGCACTGGCCGGTGCCGCCGGAGTCCACGGAAATCCCGGTGGTTCCGTGGAGGGCTGCGTCATGGGCGGGATCGGGCCATCCGACGGCGCGATGGCACCGTCGGCGGCGCTTCCGGGAATACCTGGTTCGAGCGTTCCGTCGTTGGGGAAGGCAGGCTGGGTCAGTGGTTTGGCGCGACCGCCCACCACCGCCGTGATCTGCGTCCGCAGGCGATCGCCGGCTTCCTTCCGGGAGCAGCCGAACAAGTCGAACGACACGATCCCGCCCAGAACGTCGGGCCGGCGGCAGTTCTCGATGCGGACTGGCACCAGGCGACGCCGGAAACCCTGGGGATCGGCCCGGTAGACGGTCTGCCATTCCGCCGTCCCGTATACAGACGAAAGATACTGCTCGGAAAGTACGGCGAGCATCCGGGTGGATCGTTCGATTCCGGCGCGCAGCTGACTCGTCCAGTGTGAGCCGGGGACGAAGTCCCACTCCGGGAACAGTACGCTGTAGCCGGCGTTTTCCAACTCCCAGGCGATCCACGCGGCCCAGGCCCGGTCGACGGCCGCATACGAAACAAAGAAATCCCACTGCTGCTCGGCCACCTCGGGGACCCCTGTCAGGACGGTGATATCGCATTATTGCAGGCGGCGCCTTTCGACCGGCATGCGGGTCTCGGTCGGGGCAGGACGGATCAACGGTTCGAGTGGGACGTCGGAAGCGCCCTTCCGTCGTGCCGTGGATCGTCCATCCGGGTGGTCGAGTATAGTTCGGCGGCATCTTCGCCCCACGAGACCCGATCTTGCGCGGCGGCCGTGTGCTCGGTGCCGGCGCTGGATTCCACTCAAGTGGTTTCGATAGTTCGGGGTGACGTGGTTAGCGTGGGCGACATGATCCCGATCGGGCTCGCCCTCGTACCGCCCGGACCCGAGGCGTCGAACGCCATCGACGTGCTGGTAGGNCAGGCCAAAGCTGCCGCGGCGGCCGGCCTCGGCTCGGTCTGGCTGGGCCAGCAGTACGACCTCGACGCGCTCACCGCCCTCGCCGCGCTGGCCGTACACGTGCCCGGGGTCGGGCTTGGCACCGCCGTCACCGTCACCCACAGCCGGCATCCGATCACCATGTCCAGTCAGGCACAGACCGTGCAGGCGGCCAGCGGTGGTCGGCTCACCCTCGGCCTCGGCGTGCTACACCGGCGGCCGGTCGCGCGGCGCTTCGGGATCGATCTCGACGGCCCCGCAACCTACATGCGCGAGTACNTACGCGCCCTGCAGCCGCTGCTGCGCGACGGCACGGTCGTCTTCGAGGGTGACATGATCACCGCAGACACCAGCGGATTCTCCGGTCACGTCGCCGGGAGCACCCCGCCCGTCGTCCTCGTCGCCGCGCTTGGCACGGCGATGCTGCGCGTCGCCGGCGAGCTTGCCGACGGAACGGTGACCTGGATGGCCGGCCCCCGGACGATCGGCAGCCATATCGTTCCCGCCATCACCGCCGCCGGCGGCGGGGCCGCGGCGCCGCAGGTCGCGGTGAGCCTGCCGGTGTGCGTCACCGACCATCCCGAGGAGGCCCGCCGCCGCGCCGCCGCCCATCTCGCGTGCTACGCCGACCTCCCCTCCTACCAGGCGATGTTCGACCAGGAGGGCGCCGCCAATCCTGCCGAGGTTGCGATCATCGGCGACGAGCGGCACCTCGAAACGCAGCTTCACCGCCTCACCGACGCCGGTGCCACCCGCTTCATCNCCAATCCCACCGGGATCACCACCGCCGCCGAGCGCGATCGCACCCTTCAGGCCCTCGGCGGTCTGGCGGGATGAGCCCGGCCGCGGTCCCGTGAGCCGATCCGCCGCGGCGACGCGGCCATACCGCAGAGGACAGAGCCTTGCCGCGATCTACTGCCGACGGCCAGATGGCGCCGCGAAGGTTCAGGGCGGCAGGTCCGGTCGAGGTTCGACGCCGCCGCGCAGGACGTGCATCAACCGGACGGCGTCCGCGGGGTCGGTGCTGGCCAGGGCGGTGGCGTTGGTGAGGGCCAGCAGGTCGGCGGCGGTGAGGTCCGGGCGCACCGCGCCGGCTTCCTGCGCTGGGGCCAGGAGTGCTGCCAGTGTCGAGCGCATCGACGCGTGCCAGCCTTCCGCCAACTCGCCGCGCCGCTCGTCGGGCCCCTGCGAGATCGCGGCCAGGGCGAGCGCGCGCCTGGTCGCGGCGTGCACGACGAAGAGGTCCAGCCAGGCGAACAGGGCGTCACCGGGAGGGGTCGTCTCGAGCAGCGCGGCGCCGTGCCCGCACAGGGCGTCGACCTCCTCGGAGTAGACGGCGACGAGCAGGTCGCCCCTGGTCGGGAAGTTGCGGTACAGGGTGGCGTTGCCGACGCCGGCGCGGCGGGCGATCTCGTCGAGGGCTACCTCGGTGCCGCGCTCGTCGAACAACGCCCGCGCCGCCGTCACCAGCAACTCGACGTTGCGTGCCGCGTCCGACCGCAGCCGTCGCCCGGCCGCGCGCGTTCCCGCGGCGCGCGGGGGCAGGTCTTGCGTCACGGCGGCTCCTTGCGGACCGGGGCATGCGGACCCGGGGCTTGCGGACCGAGGGAGGCGCCCATTATCGTCGACAGGAAATGGGGATCTCCCCACTTATGTGTTGGATGCGACGATGCGGAGACCCAGCCGATGACGTTGACCGTCGACGACCGGATTGCTGTCAACGACCTCATCCACGAGTACGGNCATCTCGTCGATGCCGGGGAACTCGACCGTCTGGCGGAGCTGTTCACTGCTGACGTGACCCATGACCTGATCGACTTCGGGCAGGGGACGCTGACCGGGGTGGCGGCCATCCGATCCGCGGCCCTCGCCCTGGGCGAGGCGAACCCCGTCGGTCACCACGTCACCAACATCGTTCTCACCGAACAGGCCGACGGCCGGGTCCGGGCCCGGTCGAAGGGCATCGGGATCATGGCCGATGGCACCACCGGCAGCGTGCTCTACGACGACCTGATCGTCCGCCGCGACGGCACCTGGCGCATCAGCCACCGAAAGATCGTCGCCCGCCGCGCGCCGCTCGGCGGTGTGCCCCGCTGACAGCACGTCCACGGGTAGGCCATCTCGTCGGGATTCGACTCCTGCGCATCATGGCGTCGAAGCTGCTCGTTCACCCTGATGGGGNAGGCTTACGCCGGCGTCGCAACCGGATTCGCCGCCGCGGTGGTCTCCCCGAGTTCCCTGGAGGAAGCGTGGTCGCCTCGTCGGTCGTCATCACGGGAGCGGCGTCCGGCATCGGGCGAGCGTGCGTGGAGTTGTTCGCTGCCCGGGGGTTCGGGGTCGTCGCGGTCGACCTGGACGAGGCCGGGTTGTCCGCCCTGATCGGACGGTCGGCGTCGGAGCAGGTCGTGCCGCTCGTCGGGGACGTCTCCCGCGAGGAGACCGGCACGGCCATGGCGCGGCTCGCGCTTGATCGGTTCGGGCGGCTGGACGTCGCGGTCCTCAACGCCGGGATCGGCGGGACCCTGCCGTGGGAGGACGCCGATGCGATCGATCGGCTCGACCGGATCTTCGCCGTCAATGTGCGAGGCGTCGCGATCGGGATACGTTCGGTCGTTCCGGCCATGCGTGCCGCCGGCGGTGGCGCGATCGTCGTGACCGCGTCCAGTGCCGGGCTTCAGGGTGAGCCGGGGAACTGGGCGTACAACGCATCCAAGGCGGCGGTGATCAACATGGTGCGCGCCGCGGCACTCGATCACGCGGCCCAGCACATCCGGATCAACGCCGTGGCGCCGGGCCTCAGCGAGACCCCCTTGACGGCGCGGCACCGGACCGAGCCGGAGTCCGCGGCGGCGGTAGGCCGGCGGATCCCGATGCAGCGCTGGGGACAGGCGCGTGAGCACGCGGCGGCCATCTGGTTCCTGGCCTCGCCCGAGGCGTCCTACATCACCGGTACGACGCTGGTCGCCGACGGAGGGCTCACCGCCCACCACGGCGCGGCGCCGCTGCCGTCTCACTCACAGCCCTGAGCTGGCCTGGCGTGAGAGTTCGCGCATTTCAAGGGTCGTCNCATGAGTCGAATGCTGTACGGCTCGTAACCGAGTCGCCCGAAAAACCGCTGTGCGCGGTGTTGAAAATTCCCGTGTTGAGTCGCAGCGTAACATCCGCCATCGTCGCGGACCGAATTGTGCGAGTCTCAGTCACCGGGTCATTGTGGATCTCGCGCCCCTGGAAGTAAGTCGATTTCGGCGCTGACCTTGTTTTCTTGTTCCGCGCTGTCAGCCGGGCGGGTCGGTGAAGGCGGCTCGGGTGAGGGTGGTGGCCGTACGTACCGCGCTGGCGATCGCTTCCTCCGGTGGCAGCCGGCACAGGTCGGTCAGGACGAACAGGGCTTCGGCGCTGACGGTGATCGCCAGGTCGAGCTTCAGGCGGTCCAGCGCGGCGGGGCCGAGGTAGGCCGGACCGGCCGGGTCCTGGAACGGCGCGAGGGCGTGGTCGATCAGGCCGAAACGAAGGCCGGGGCGGTCCCGCGCCCGGAGCGGTGCGGTGATCGTGTGGGAGATCGTCGCCCGCACCGCGCCCTGGTAGGCCAGTACCTGGCGCAGGAGATGCTCGCAGGCGAAGGCGACGCGCTCCCCGGGATCGGTCGACCCGGCGATCGGGGCGAGGGCCTGCGCCGGTTGCGGCCACAGCCCGACCAGGGCCTCCTGGATCAGTGAGACCAGGTCGGGGAAGTAGCGGTAGGCGGTGGCCTCGGACACCAGGGCGACCTGCGCGACCTGCGGCATCGTGACCTCGGCGCCCGAGCGGATCAGCTCTCGGCACGCCTGCACGATGGCCTTGCGGGTCCTGGCCTTCTGGTTCGTCCGGCCGGTGGCGCCCGATA
>NZ_LJFZ01000002.1:197189-288995 GCF_001420875.1 Frankia sp. AvcI1
CATCGGGATCGGCGAGATCACCCTCGCCCCGCACACCGACGGACCGCCGCAACATCGGCACGGCAGATGTGTATAAGAGACAGTCCTGGAGGACGGCAGCACCACCGGCCACCGCATCGGGATCGGCGAGATCACCCTCGCCCCGCACACCGACGGACCGCCGCAACATCGGCACGGCCGGCACGACGAAGGCTTCTACGTCGTCTCCGGGACCGCCCGGTTCACCGTCGGCACCACCATTTACGACGCGCCGGCCGGCACCCTCGCGATGATCCCGCCCGGCGCGCCGCACACCTTCGCCAACCCCGGCGACGAACCGCTGGTGCTGCTCAACACCTTCACCCCGGACCTGTATGTGCAGTACTTCCGCGACCTGCGGGACATGATCGCCCAGACCGGCCCCGCGACGCCCGAGGCGACCGCGCAGGTCATGAGCCGGTACGCCACCGAGGTGGCCACCGACTACGCCGACTGAGCCACTGATCGGCTCCGCGCCCGTCGCCCCTGCACGTCGTTGNACGCCGGCAGCGCGCCGCCCCCTCGCGCCGCCCCCCTCGCGCCGCCCCTCTCATGCGGCNCACCCGTTCCGTCACGAGGAGATCGCATGTTCACCACCACTGGCCTCTCGACGGCCGTCCACCAGGTGCCCACGTCGTCCGGCCCCGTGCCCGTCACCGTCACCGAGCGCGGGCAGGGCCGGGTCGTCCTGCTGCTGCACGGCGGCGCCGGTCCCGACTCGGTCGCCGGCTTCGCCGACCTGCTCGCCGCCCACGGGCCGGCCCGGGTCCTGACCCCGAAGCACCCCGGGTTCGGCGGCACCCCCCGGCCTGACGGCATCGACTCCGTCCGCCGGCTCGCCGAGGTCTACCGCGGCCTGCTGGACCTGCTCGACCTCACCGACGTGACCGTCGTGGGGAACTCGATCGGCGGCTGGATCNCCGCGGAACTCGCGCTCGCCGCGCCCAGGCGGGTCGGACGCCTCGTCCTGCTCAACGCCATCGGCCCCACCAGCGCCAAGCACCCCGTCGCCGACTTCTTCGCCCTGACGCTGGACGCGGTCGTGAACCTCAGCTACGCCGACCCGGACAGGTTCCGGATCAACCTGGCCGCGCTGACCGACGCGCAGAAGTCCGTCACCGCGGGCAACCGGGCGGCCCTGCAGGCCTACGGCGGCCCGACGATGGCCGACCCGAGCCTGGCCGGACGCCTGGGCGGACTCGCCGTTCCCACGCTCGTGGTCTGGGGCGAGGCGGACCGGATGGCCGTGCCGGCCTACGGCCGGCAGTACGCCGCGGCCATCCCCGGCGCCGCCTTCCACCTGCTGCCCGCAGCCGGACACCTGCCGCATCTCGAGGCCCCCGATGCGCTGCTGACCCTGCTCGTGCAGTTCGTGCAGTTCGTCGACGGCACGCCGACGGACGGGGAGTAGCCGGCGAAGTTCTGATCATCCGACCGACCGGGAGGTCCGCGCCGTGTCCATGCCGATGTCCACGCAACCACAGGCGATCGCCCGCCCCGCCCCATCGGCGGCGACCGCCTCGACGACCTCCTCGAAGGCCGCGATCCTGACGCTCGCCTGCGTGGCCCAGTTCATGGTCATTCTCGACGTGTCCATCGTGAACGTGGCGCTGCCCGCGATGCGGCACGGCCTGGGCCTGAGCGCCGCGGGTCAGCAGTGGATCGTCACCGCTTACACCCTCGGGTTCGCCGGGCTGCTGCTGCTCGGCGGTCGGGTCGCGGACCTCGTCGGCGTCCGGCGTGTCTTCCTGGCAGGCCTGGCGGGGTTCACCCTGGCGTCGCTGGCCGGCGGTCTGGCGACCAGCGGCGCCGTGCTCATCGCCGCCCGGGCGGGCCAGGGAGTCTGCGCCGCGTTCCTCGCCCCGGCCACCCTCACTCTGATCACCACGACGTTCACCGAGCCCACAGCCCGCACCCGGGCCGTGGGCGCCTGGAGCACCGTGACGACCACCGGCGGTGCCGCCGGCGCGGTCCTGGGCGGGGTGCTCACCCAGTACCTCGGCTGGCGCTGGGTCCTGTTCGTCAACGTCCCGGCCGGCGCGGCCGTCCTCGCCGTGGCCGGCGGCCGCATCCCCGCCGCCGACGGGCGCGCGGCGGACGCCCTGCGCCGCCTGGACCTGCCGGGGGCCGCAGCCGTCTTCGCCGCGTTGACGGCGCTGGTCTACGGGGTGGTCAACACAGAGACTCACGGCCTGGCCGACCCCCGGGTCGCCGTTCCCCTCGCCGCCGCGGTGCTGCTGCTCGCCGGATTCGTCGCGATCGAGTTCACTGNCGCGCAACCCCTGGTCCCCTTGGCGATGCTGCGCCGTCGCACCCTCGCCGGCGGGAACCTCATCATGATCTTCATTGGCGGGGCGCTGTTCCCGATGTGGTTCCTGCTGTCGCTGTACCTGCAGCAGGTCCTGCATCTGCACGCCGTCCGCACCGGGTGGTGTCTCCTTCCCGGGGCCCTGTCCATCATCGTCGGAGCCCGGATCTCCGTCCGCCTGCTCGGGACGCTCGGCCCCCGTCGTCTCCTCGTGATCGGCATGGCGCTGAGCACGGCCGGCTTCGCGTGGCTGTCGCGGGTCGGCGTCGACGGGGACTACCGCACCGATGTGCTGGCACCGTTCCTGCTGACCGCCCTCGGCCTGGGCCTGGCGATCACCCCGACCACCGTCACCGCCACCCAGGGGATCGACCGGGCGCACTCCGGCCTGGCCGCCGGCCTGGTCAACACCTCACGGCAGGTCGGCGGCGCGCTCGGCCTCGCCGCGCTGGCCACCCTCGCCGCCCACACCACCGCTGCTGCCCACGCCGTTGCCGTCCCCACCACCGCCGCGCGTCTGCAAACCCACTCCGTAGCCGCCGCCCTCGCCGACGGCTATGCTCACGCACTGCTCGGCGCAGCAGTCGTCACCGCCACCGCGGCCGTTGCCTCGCTCCTGCTTCCCGGCCGTCCGGCCGCATCGCGGCGGTCGGACCACCGAGCCGTCCGGGGACGGTGACTGGGTCGGGACGCGGGGGATGGCGGAGCTGGGGTCGAAGCCCGCGAAGGCCAGGCCGATGACCAAACCCGCGGCCTCCTCGAGCTGGCGGGCGCGGGCCAACGGGCCCAGCACGGCCGGCGTCCCGCCGACGTCGCGGATGAGCTCGCCGGTGATGCGCAGCGCGCCGGCGTCGTCGCCGCAGATCACCACCGTCGCCGGTGCCGTGCCGGCAGCGTCGCCGGGCGGCGGTGCCGTCCACTGCTCCGCGGGGAACAGATGGAACGCCTTCACCACGAGAGCGCCGGGAGCCCACGCGGCGATCTGGCCCGCGGCGGACGTCCCGGCCCCCGTGAGGAGCACTCCGACGCCGTGCTCCACGGCATTGGTCGGATCGATCAGGGTGGTGCCGGCCAGGGCGCCGGCGGCGGCGTCCACGTCGCGCAGCACGTCCGCGACGCCGCTCCACAGCACCGCGAGCAGCACTGCGTCCCGCCCGGCGACCACCTCTCGCGGGTCGGCCGCCCGCGCGCCGGCGCCCAGACGGCCGGCGAGTGCCTGCGCCTTCGCCCGCGACCGGCCGCCGACCACCAGTTCGTGCCCGGCCCGGGCCCAACCCGTGCCCAGTGCCTCGGCCAGGGCTCCGGTGCCCAGAATCCCGATCCGCNTGGTCCCTCCCTCGTTCCGCCGACCGCTGCGCTGCCCACGGTAGAGATCTGCTTACGTACCGATCGGTGCGTGAGAAACCTACGACGATGGCGAGGATGAGCGAGCGCGATGACGCCTGCGTGGAGCTGGTCGCGGACTGCCGCCTGCGGGCGACGACCGACCTGTTCGCCCACACCTGGGATCCCGTCGTCCTGATGGCGCTGCGCCCTGGCCCCCGGCGGCGCCGCGAGCTGCGGGCCGCGATCGGCGGCATGAGCGACAAGGTCCTCACCGAAGCGCTGCGCCGGCTGTGCGCCCACGGCCTGGTGGACCGTCGCTCCTTCGCGCAGGCGCCGCCCCGGGTCGAGTACGGGCTGACCCCGCTGGGGCACAGCCTGGTCGAAGGCCCGATGAAGGCGCTCGGTGACTGGACGCGCGAGCATGGCGACGAGCTCCTCGACGCGGGAACACGCGGCCGGGACGCCGCCGTCAGCGCTGCGCCGCGGCTGAGGCAGGATGTGATCACGCCGAGCCTCCCGGGCCGGCCGCTCGTTCGCCGTGCCGCGTCGTCCGCGCTCTCAGGACCGACGTTCGGCCTCCTTCCTGGCCAGCTCGGCGCGCAGCAGCGCGGCACCCGCCAGGATCGTCAGCGCGCACCACAACCTCCTGGTACGACGCAGCCGACCGTCGACGTCCACGAGCGTCGCCTCGAACTCCTCCGCGTAGCGCTCCTGCTGGCCGTCGGACGCCGCGATTGCCGCCGCCAGCCCGACCAGGCCGTGCGCGAACATGCCCGGCCGCAGCAGGCGGACCACCCGCCTTGTCGGCAACGACGACGACCGGAACGGGGTACTCCCGGCTGACGGGGCGGACGACGCTCCCAGTCCGCCGGCGGCCACGACCGCTCCGACTGCCCCGCTGAGGACGAGCAGAACGGCCGGGGAGATCTCGAACACCAACGCCGACAGCGGTGCCCCCGAGAAGACCCCCGCGAGCGCGCCCAGGACGCGCCGCCGTCGGCGTGGCCAGCGCGTCGTGAGACCGGCCAGCAGGCCAAACACGGCACCGGCGACCATGGCGGTGCAGACGTAGACGGACAGGGCGTCCGGCGGGTGCCGGTTCTCCTCAAAAAGGCTGGAGGCGTAGGCGGAACCGGCCGCGGAACCCGCGAGGGCNCCGAGAGCCAGCCCCAGCGAGGGGCCCGCGAGCCGGGGCCGGCGGTTGGCGATCGCGCCGAGCACCAGCCCTGCCGCGGCACCGGCCAGCAGACCCACGACCCCCGCCCAGCGGGTGTCCGACGGATGGTTGTAGGTGTAGTCGACGGCGAACAGGTACGCGTCCGCCGCCACGTCTGCCGCGGTCTGGCCGACGATCGCGCCGAACACCAGGCCCAGCGTCGGACGGACGAGGCGGGGACACCGACCGGCGATCACGCCGGCTCCCAGCCCGGCGACCAGGCAGGCCAGCGCAAGGACAGCGATCCTGACTCCCAGAGCGTCGTTGCTCGGCGGTGAGGGCGCGCTGGCGAGCAGGACGAAGTTGTCGTAGCCGACGCTGACCGCGGACACGGCCGAGACGGCCAGCACCAGACCCGCCAAGGGCGTGAGGAGCCGACGGCGACGGCCGGCGAGCGGGCCGGCGAGCGGGCCGGCGACGCCGCCCAGCACGGCGCCGATCAGCAGGGCGACGACCTGCCCGTTGCCGTGGCCGACCACGAGCGACTGGGCCGGGCCGGCGGGCTCGCTCCCCCCTGACCAGGTGAGCGAGTCGGGCCAGTCGAAGGACGTGCTGTCCACGAGCCGCAACCCGCCACCGGCGACATGACCGACCACACCACCGACCGCCGCTCCCAGCAGCGGTGTCGCAATCCGGTGCCAGCGCTCGGCGAGCAGGCCGAGCAGCAGGCCCAGCGCCGCACCACCCGCCACGAGGGCCAGCCCGTGGCCAGGGTCAAGGTCGCCGAGATAGCCGACGCCGGCGAACCTCCCGACGGGGTCGGATCCCAGGCCGTCGATGAGGGTCGGGCTGGTGAACGCGGCGTACATGCTCCGGCTCGCCGCGACGCCGAGGCCACCGAGGAGGGCGCCGAGCGCCAGGCCCAGCGTTGGGCGTGCGAGCCCACGGCGACGGTCGGCCACCAGGCCGACGAGCAACCCCAGCACCGCCCCACCGGCCACGAACACGGCCGAGGCGTAGCCGTGGGCATACCCGTACCCGGAGACGAGTGTGTCGGCGTGACCGGCACCGTCGAGGTGGTCGAGACGCGGCCCGGCGCTGTCGGCGACGAAGCGACCGGCGCCGGTCTTCGCGGCAAGACCGGCGAAGTGCCCGCCCAGAGCGCCCAGCGCCAGACCCGACACGGGCTTCGTGAACCGCGGACGGCGCTCGACGACCTGGCCGAGGGCAGCCCCGAGCGCCGCGAGGAACACCAGGGTCACGACCGGCTGGTAGCCGTAGTCGGCGGTCCCCGCATTGCGGTAGGTCCGGGCGATCGCGACGGGGGCGACGGGGTTGGCGACCAGGCCCGTGACCGCGCCCGCCGCCAGGCCCAGCGACGCCGACGCGAGCTCGCGGCGGTGCGCCGTCAGCAGGCCGAGGAGCAGCCCGAGCAGCGAGCCGGCGGCGACCACCGGATAGCCGGGGGTGCCGGGGAAGAACGCCGACAGGGCGTCGCCCAGATACGTCCCGATGACGACACCGAGGCCGACGCGGGCAGCGACCCGTCGCGGCGTGCCGGCGGCGCGGGCACCGCCGGCACCTGTCGCACCCGCCGCACCTGTCGTGACTGCCGCACCTGTCGTCGGGGCGTTCACCACGCTCCCTCGGGCGTGGTGAACGTGCCGTGGCGCCCGTGCCCGTGCCCGCGGCGCGGCCTGCGCTCGGCGAGCAGCGCGCGGGCGCCGGCCATCCCCTCGGGGGTGAACCGGTACAGCCGGCGGCGAGGGCCGGGACGGTCGGACTCCTCCCAGGAGGAGCTCGCCCATCCGAGGCGTTCCAGGCGGGCCAGGATCGGGAACACGCTGCCGGTCGCCAGCCCGGCCTTCCTGGCGATCGCCAGGCCATACGGCTCGACATCGTCGTCGAGGAGCACCTCGAGGACGTCGAGCGTCGCCGGCGTGACGCGGGACAAACCTGCCATACTTCTTAAGTTACATATGTAGATTTAGACTCGTCAACGTGGATCCTTCTGGCCGACGAACGAGCTGCGGTGCCGTCCCCGTGNCCTGATCATCGTGGCAACCGCCCGTGACCGGTGACCGGTGACCGATAACTGGTGACCGGTCGCGGCTACCGGTCGCGGATCAGGGTGCCGGTCGGGTTGCCGGTGCCGGGGGCGTCGGCGGCGAAGCGGACCGTGCCGTCGNCCTGCAGGAGCAGCGAGATCCGGCCGCCGTGCGAGCACGCGGAGATACCCAGGATCTTCGGGTCCGAGCCCGTGCCAGGGATGTCCTGCAGGCTCAGGCCGCCGGAGATGCTCACGAGCCGCAGATCGGCGGTGCAGCGGATGGGCTGCCCGTCGGCCTGGGTCAGCCCGTCGACGGTGATCTCGGAATGCGCCACGGCCTGACCGGTCAGCCCCGGGTGCACCGTGACGACGGCGTTCTGCGCCAGGCCCGACGGCGTGGTGATCTCGCCGCGCCAGGTGCCGACGTATCCGGCCGGCACCGCCGCGCCCGCGGTCACGGCCGGGCTCGTCGACGGGTTCGCCCCGGCGAGCCGTTCGCCGCCGACCGCCCCCGATCCCGACCCCGACGCCGCGCCCGCGGTTGCGCCGGACGTGGCGCCCGAGCGGGCACCGCCGGCAGTGGCGGTGCCGCCGTCGGAGCCGCCGCCGGAGCCACGATCGACGATCAGCACCACGGCCAGGGCGACCAGAGCCAGACCGACGGCGCCCGCGCCCGCGAGGACCGCGAGGACACGAGACCGTCGTCGCCGCGTCGCCGGCTGCCGGGGCGCGGCCGGCGGCCACAGCGGGTCCTGACCCGGCAGGGGCCCGGGCGCCGAGCCAGTGCCGGGTCGCGGGGTTGCGCCAGGTGGCGGGAGGGCGCCGGGTGGTGGAAAGGCGTCGGGCCGCGGGGTGGCGCCGGGCGGTCGGTATGCGTCGGGTGATGGGGTGGCGCCGGGCGGTCGGTATGCGTCGGGCGGCGGGGTGGTGCCGGGCGGTGGATACCCGCGTGGGTCGGACGGGACGTTCCGGGTGCGGCCGCGATCCGGCCGCGGTCCGTGGCTCGCGTCCGGGCCGGTGATGGCGGCCGGCGGCTCGGGGTGGTTCGGGATGCCAGTCGAGTGCGGGGGACTGGTTCCGGACAGGTCCCGCGGCGGGGGCGGGCGGGTCGGGGCGTCGAGGTCGAGCAGGGCGACGGCGCGGCGGCTCAGGGCGGTGACGAGCGTTGCGGGCAGCCAGCCGGCGGCGATCAGCGTGGCCGCGCCACCGGCCGGCGCCAGCGCGGCCAGCACCGCGGTGGGCGCGGGACGCTCGCCGGGGTCCTTGCGCAGGCAGGCGCCGATCAGGTCGCGCAGGTCGTCCGGCACGGCGGCCAGGTCCGGCTCCCGCGACAGGACGGCGTACATCATCNCCGGCACGGTGGCGGCCTGGAACGGACTCGNGCCGGTCGCGGCGTGCACGAGCACCGCGCCGAGGGCGAAGACGTCGCTGGCCGGCCCGACGTCCCCGGTCCCGATCTGCTCGGGCGCCATGAACGCCGGCGAACCGATCGCCGCCCCGGTATGCGTCAGCGTGGTTGCGTCGACCGCCTGGGAGATGCCGAAGTCGATGACCCGCGGACCGTCCAGGCTCAGCAGCACGTTGGACGGCTTGAGGTCCCGGTGCACGAGGCCCGCGCCGTGCACGGCGATCAGCGCCTCGGCCAGGCCCGCGCCGAGGGCCCGGACGGTGCGGGCGGGCAGCAGGCCGTGGGTGCGGACGGCCTCGTGCAGCGACGGACCGGGCACGAAGGCGGTGACCAGCCAGGGCTGCTCGGCGTCGGGGTCGGCGTCGAGCACCGGGGCTGTCCACGCCCCGCCCACCCGACGGGCCGCGTCGACCTCGCGCCGGAACCGCTGGCGGAACTGCGGGTCGTCGGCGAACTCGGATCGGATCACCTTGATCGCCACGGTGCGCCCGCCCGGGCTGCGACCGAGGTACACCCGGCCCATGCCGCCGGCACCGAGCCGTTGCAGCAGCCGGTAGTCGCCGATCAGCGCAGGATCGTCGGGACGCAGGGGTAACACCGCCGTTGCCCTCCCCGAACCTGGTTCGACCCGCACTGAGGATACGGGCGTGCCCCGTCTCGAATCCGGGCGGGCGGACGAGGCCGGCCGGTGCGGAAATTCCGTTGCCGACCCGGGCCGGACGGTTTAGCCTGGCCCGCAGTCCTGCCGGGCGTCGGTCCGGCGGCGAGCATGGAGGATGCCATGGCTGCCCCGGGCCCCGTCCCGGGTCACCGGTGACCGCCCGGCCATCCCGGCCCGGCGGTGGTCACGCGCAATGCCACGCCGGCCTCGGGCCGTTTCGCGGGAGATCGTCGTCCGCGGAGTCCGATGGTCCCGCGGAGCCCAGTTGTTCCGCGAAGTCCGGTGGTTCCGCGGAACCCGTTCGTTCCGCGGAGCCCAGTCGTCCGCCGGCCGGTTGATCTGCGCGGCTGTCCTTCTCCCGGTGTCCCGCGACAGCAACGTCCTGTCGAGGTACCTCATTCGGGAGCATCCTGCGTTGTCCAGCCACAGCCCGTCCGGCCACATCACGTCCGCGTGGTACGCGGACTTCTTCACCGACCTTCCCAACGAGTTCTGGCGGCGCGCCGCCACCCCGGAATGGACCGAGGCCGACGTCGACTTCGTCGAGGCCCGGCTCGGCCTGCCGCGCGATTCGCGGATCCTGGACGTCCCGTGCGGCAGCGGCCGGCACAGCCTCGCCCTCGCCGCCCGCGGCCACCGGGTGACCGGGGTCGACCTGTCCACGGAGGCCATCGCTCACGCCCGGCGTGCGGCGCGGGTCGCCGGGCAGGCCGTGGNGTTCGAACACGGCGACATGCGTGACCTCGGCCGGTTCGGCGTCTTCGACGCCGCGGTCTGCCTGGGTAACAGCTTCGGCTACCTGGACCTGGCCGNCACCCGGGCCTTCGCCGCGGCGCTCGGCCGGGCCGTCCGCCCGGGCGGCGGGCTGGCTGTCGACTTCGGCGCGACGGCAGAGTCGATCCTGCCCAGCTTCACCGGGGCGCCGCGCACCATGCGGACCGGCGACATCACCGTGGAGACGACCACCGAGTACGACGTCGCGGCGAGCTGCCTGATCAGCCGCTACCGCTTCAGCCAGGGGGCGCGGCGGCTCGCCGCCACCGCGCTGCACCACGTCTACACCAGCGCCCATCTGGGCGACCTGCTGACGGACGCCGGGTTCACCGACATCCGGCGCTACGCCGGCCCGGACGGCACGCCATACACCCTGGGCGCCGGCCGCCTCCTGCTCACGGCTCGGCGCGAGACGGGGTGACGCCGATCGTCCCGGTGGTCGCCGCGGTCGGGGCCGTATAGCAGTCGGGGCCGTATAGCGGTGGGGAAATGCTGGAGGTTGGTGACGGTCCGACGGGCTTGCCGCGGTCATCANCCTCCGGCAACTCCCCGCGCTTCGGCGATCTCGTCGCGGCGGGCAGGACGGGCGGTGGCACAAGGCGCGCCGCGAGACCGTTGCAGTAGGTTAAAGATTGTTTAGATACAACTATCCGGGGTGTGGTCGGGCCCNGGCGCCGCACAGTCGTCGGAGCCGGCCACTCCGCTCGCTGGGAGCTGCTGATGTCCGACCTGACCCGAGGACGGCGCCTACTCGTCCTGGCGATCTGCTGCATGAGCCTGTTCATCGTCGGGCTCGACAACACGATCGTGAACGTCGCCCTGCCGTCGTTGCGCCGTGACCTGCACGCCTNCGCCTCCGGCCTGCAGTGGACGATCGACGCCTACACCCTTGTGCTGGCCAGCCTGCTCATGCTCGGCGGGTCGACGGGCGACCGGCTCGGCCGTCNCCGGGTCTTCCAGACCGGGCTGGTGCTGTTCACCCTCGGGTCGCTGNTGTGCAGCCTCGCGCCGAGCCTGACCTGGCTGATCGTCTTCCGGATGGTGCAGGCGGTCGGCGGGTCGATGCTCAACCCGGTCGCCATGTCCATCATCAGCAACACCTTCACCGACTCGCGGGAACGAGCCCGGGCGATCGGGGTGTGGGGCGCGGTGATCGGCGTCAGCATGGCGCTGGGGCCGGTGCTCGGCGGGACGCTCGTCGAGTCGGTGAGCTGGCGAGCGATCTTCTGGGTGAACGTCCCCGTCGGCGTCGCGGCGCTGGTGCTCGCGGGTCTGTTCGTCCCGGAGTCGCGCGCGGCGCGGGCCCGCCGGTTCGACCCGGTGGGGCAGGCCCTGGTGATCGTCATCCTGGCCTCGCTCACCTACGGGATCATCGAGGCTCCGTCGGCGGGCTGGCTCGCCGCCCGGACGCTGGCGCTGTTCGCGGTGTCGGCGCTGGCGGCGGCCGTGCTCGTCCGCTACGAGGGCCGCCGTGCCCAGCCGTTGCTGGACGTCCGCTTCTTCCGGGCGGCGCCGTTCGCCGGGGCGACCNGCATCGCCGTGTTCGCCTTCGCCGCGCTGGCCGGCTTCCTGTTCCTCAACACGCTGTACCTGCAGGAGGTCCGCGGCTACTCGCCGTTNCTCGCCGGGATCACCACCCTGCCGATGGCCGGGATGACGGTGGTGTCCGCGCCGATCGCCGGGCGGCTCGTGGCCAGCCGCGGGGCCCGCACCCCGCTGCTCATCGCGGGCGTGACGATGACCGCGGGCAGCGTGATGCTGACCGCGCTGGGTGTGAGCACCTCGATACTCTGGCTCGTGTCGGCCTATGTGCTCGTCGGGCTAGGATTCGGCATGGTCAACGCGCCGATCACCAACACGGCCGTGACCGGCATGCCGCAGTCCCAGGCCGGGGTGGCCGCCGGCATCGCCTCGACGAGCCGTCAGGTCGGGCAGTCCCTCGGCGTCGCGGTCATCGGGTCGCTCGCCGCGGCGCACGTCGCCGGCCGCGGCGGGGTCGTCGACCCGACCAGCGCCGTCGGCTGGTGGACCATCGTGCTCTGCGGAGCGGGCGTGCTGCTGCTCGGAGCCGCGAGCACCGGCACCTGGGCGCGCGGCACCGCGCAGCGCACCGCCGCCCGGCTCGCCGCCGATGCCGCCCCCGGGGCCACCGCCGTCGCCTCTGGGATCGCCGCCACCGCCGCCACCGCCGGCAGGGCCACCGCCACGGCCGATGCCGATGCCGATCGGACGCCGGAGGCTCGGGACGCCGCGTCGGCGGGGCGTCTCGAGGACGGCCGGCCGGCCGCGGGCGGCGCGCGCCTCGGGGGCGGCGAGGGGGGCGGGCGGCATCGGCGACCGGTGCGGCCCGTGGCGGCGGGGATGGTCGCGGGTGACGACGACCGTGCCAGTCGCCCCGTCTGGCGACAGAGCGCTTTCCGGCGGCGGTCCAGGGCGGGGCGCGTCGGCGTCGCCGCCCGGTCTCGGTCCCACGGTTCCTCCGGGCAGGATGGTCACGATGAGTTCGCTCCCACGCGCTGACCGGCGCGATTCCACGCCGACCGCCACGGCGGTGGCCGACCCGCCGGAGCCCGTCGGCGTCCCCGGCGGGCAACCCGAGCCGGCTGTACCGGCCGACATGGCCGGGCCGTTTGATGCGCCCCAGCCGGCCCATGCACCCGGACCGGCCGATACGCCTGGGCCGGCCGATGCATCCGGACCGGCCGATACGCCTGGGCCGGCCGATGCATCCGGGCCGGCCGATGCGGCCGGACTCGCCGATGCGGCCGGACTCGCCGATGCAGCCGGACTCGCCGACGCGGGCGTGCGTTCCGCCGCGCCGGGGCTGTCCGGGCGGGCGGAGAGGTCGGCGCGAGCGGCTCGGGTGTGGCGGCGGATCCGGGCGGTCGTGGTCGATCGCAACGAGCGCCGGCGNGAGGTCTGCGAGGCGCTGGACCTCAGCTTCATCCGGGTCAAGGCGCTCCTGGCGCTACAGGCCGGGCCGCTGACGCTGGGCGAACTCGCCGCCGCCCTGTCGATCGACCGCCCGTACACCACCCTGACCGTGCACGAGCTGGAACGGCGCGGCCTGGCCGAACGCACCGTGCACCCGGACGACCGGCGCTCGAAGCTCGTCGAGCTGACCGCCTCGGGCCGGACGGCGGCCCGACTCGCCGACGACATGCTCAACCGGCCGCCCGCGGCACTCGTCGCGCTCGACGCGGCCGACCTCGCCACGCTCGACCGGATCACCGCCCACCTCGCCGGNGAGGACCCCGCCGCGACGGCCTAGCCCTGGACGAGCAGGTCTGAACCGCGGCGGGGCTGGTTGCAGTGCGCCTTGCACGGTCTGCGCCGACGGACCGTACCCCACGTGCCGCATCTGGCTTCCCGTGCACTGCGTCCGGCCGTTGCCGGCGACCTGCCCGCCAGGCGGGATCGGCTGCCGATCAGGTCAGCGCGCGGAGAAGGACATCGCGCTGATCGGTGGAGAGGCGGCGGGCGAAGCACCGCAGGACGCTGTCGGGATTCTCGCCGCGTCGCAGGAAGTCGANCATCTGCCCCGCTGCGTGGTCCGCAGCCCGCCGCAGGGGACGGTAGGCGAAGCCCCTTCCGCGCGGCGCCCGCTGGACCATCCCCTTGTTCACCAGCCTCAGCAGGGTCGTCGCGATCGTGCTCTGCGCGAGTCCGGCGCCGAGGCGTTGCTGGACCTGGAAGGGCATCAACGGCTCGTCGGCCGACCACAGCAGGGTCAGGACGGCCCGCTCCAGATCCCCGGCGGCCCTCTTGGGCTGGGGCACGGTGGAGGCGGCGGTCGGGCCGACCGCCCCTGTCGTCGCCAGGTCGACTGCGGCTGCCGGGCCTGCGGTGATTTCCGGGCCTGCGGTCATTGCCTGGCCTGCGGTCAGTGCCTGGCCTGGTGTCGTTGCCGGGCTGGTTGTGGCTGCCGGACCGAGGGTGATCGCCGGGCCGATCGTGGTCGCCGGGCTGATCGTCGTTGCCCGACCGATGCGGCTCATCGAGGGGNGGGCCGCCGGCAGCGGCGGATTCGAGACGGGAAGTGCCGGAAATGATCGTGACATGGTTGCTCCGAGTCCTGGAGACCGGTGCTACGAAACGGATGCCTGTGCGCCGCGACGGGCCGCGGTTTGTCGGGCCGCAAGGCGTGGCGGTCCGCGCCGCACGACCACATGCCGGAGCCACAGCGAGCACGCCGCGTCAGGCGGCCTGGAGATGGCGAGAATTCGCTGGCTCGCGACCGTCGCGGGCACACCGCCGGCCGGCCGAGGGCGGTGNAGCCGGCCCACCGCGCGACGGGCCACCCGTACCGCGCCGCGCGCAGCCTGCCAGAGCAGGCGCTCGCCGAGGGCGAGCCACCCGGCGAGGAGCAGCGCCGCGGCCAGGTGCAGGCCGAGCATCGCCGCACCGCCGGGTACCAGGTCCGCCGGCGACGCGGCCGCGAGCCCCGCGTGGTCTGCCCCGCCGCCGATGCCGGCATGGCCGGCGTGACCAGCGGGGGCGGACAGCCCGAAGGCCACGTGCAGGCATCCCTGGACGGCGAGCACCAGTCCGACCAGCCGGGACATCGACACGCGGCGCTCCGACACGCCCCAGCAGACGCGCAGCACCAGGACGATCCCCACCAGCACGACCGCGACGGCTGGCGCCCGGCCGCAGGCGAGGACGTGCGCGGCCACCGCCAACCCGACGGTCAGCAGTGCTGCCACCGTGGCCCGGGCGATCCGCCCGGTGCGGGTTGCGGCCCATCCGGCCGTCCAGCGTCGCGCGCCGCCCGCGCCNGTGCCGGTGCCGGAGCCGGTCGTGGGGTCCTCGGGCGGTGGGATGGCCGGCGCGGCCCCACCCGTGCCCCGCGGACCGCCCTGACCCATCACGGCATCGAATTCTAGTGGGGGGACAGCGATGATCCGCCGCATTCGGAGCCGCCTCGCTCCCGCCTGATTACGCAGACGGCGTGACGGCCGTTCGTCCGGCCAGTCCGTCGGCCCGACGCTCCGCCCGATGGTGGCTTCCGCGCGGACAGCCGCGCGAACGCGGCGCCCCTGCGCGGCCGGGCGGGCATGGTGCGGGCCGGCCGCACGGAGGCTGTCAGTGGGTGGCCGCCGCCAGGTCGTCCACGCCCAGCTCGGCGAGCAGCGTGGCGCGCAGCCGGTCGAAGGCGGGGTCGGCCNGTCGGCGCGGTGACGCCACCGCCACCGGGACGTCCAGGGAGAACCGGCCCTCGGTGAGCACGACCACCCGGTCGGCGAGCAGGATCGCCTCGTCGACGTCGTGCGTCACGAACAGCACCGCCGGCTGGTGCCGCCGGCACAGGTGTTGGAGCAGGGCGTGCATCCGGATCCGGGTCAGGGNGTCGAGGGCGCCGAACGGTTCGTCGAGCATGAGCAGATCCGGTTCCCGCACGAG
This sequence comes from Frankia sp. AvcI1, assembly GCF_001420875.1. Lineage (NCBI taxonomy): Bacteria > Bacillati > Actinomycetota > Actinomycetes > Frankiales > Frankiaceae > Frankia > Frankia sp. AvcI1. The sequence goes on from NZ_LJFZ01000002.1 coordinate 212,294, forward strand.
CGCCCGCGCCAGCGCCACCCGTTGAGCCTCGCCGCCGGACAGCGTCGCCGGCCAGGACCGCTCCCGACCGGCCAGACCGACCTCCGCGAGCGCCACGCGGCCGCGTTCGGCGACGTCCCGGCCGGCCAGGCCGAGCGTGACGTTCGGCAGGACCCGTTTCCACGGCAGCAGCCGCGCCTCCTGGAAGACGACCGAACGCCGCCGGGCGGCCAGCACCTCGCCCTCCACACCATCGTCGAAGCCGCCCAGGATCCGGATCAGCGTGCTCTTCCCCGACCCGCTGCGGCCGAGCAGGGCGACGAACTCGCCCGGCGTGATCGTCAGATCGAGCCCGTCGAGCACCACCTGTTCGCCGAAGACGCGCCGCAGCCCGCGGACGCGCACCGCGACCCCGCCGCCCGCCCCCGGCGTAGGATCCGCCGCCGCAGCGTGTGCCCGGTGCTGCGGGTCCAGCATGCTCACGTTCCGTCGAAGCCGCGGCGCCATGACAGCAGCATCCTTTCCAGGAGGCGGACCAGGCCGTCGCTGACCAGCCCGAGAATGCCGTAGACGACCAGGCAGAGCACGATGATGTCGGTGCGGTTCCAGGACTGCGCGCTGTTGAGCAGANAGCCGAGGCCGGAGTCGGTGTTGACCTGCTCGGCGAACACCAGCAGCAGCCAGGCGACGCCGAGCGCCCAGCGCAGCCCGACGAGGAAGCCCGGCGCGGCTGCCGGCACGATGACCGAGCGCACCAGCCCGAACCGGCCCAGCCCGAAGGTCTGCCCGGCCTCCACGAGCCGGGCGTCGACGCCGCGGATCGCCGCGTAGGTGTTCATGTAGATGGGGAACGCGACGCCGACGGTAATCAGAAAGATCTTGGCGCTCTCGCCGATCCCGATCCACACGATGATCAGCGGCAGCAGGGCGATGACCGGGATCGTGCGCAGGAAGTTCATCGCCGAGTCGACGACGTCCGAGGCCGTCCGGAAGAAGCCGGCGACGACGGCGAGCGCCAGCCCGATGCCNACGCCGAACAGCACGCCGGCCCCGACCCGGTACAGGGAGGCACCGAGACTGTCGACGAGGTCTCCGTTGCGCCACAGCTCGCGGGCCGCGTCGAGGACGGCCGCGGGCGAGGCCAGCGCGCGATCGCTGACGAGGTCGAGCCCCGTCACGGCCCACCACAGCGCGAACAGCAGCGCCGGGCCGAGGAAGCGGCGCACCTCCGTCGGCACCCGACGCCGCCTGGTGGTGCGGCGCCGCCCGGCGGCGAGGTCCACCAGGACTACCTGGGACCGTCCCGCCGGTGCGGCTGCGGTCGTCGCCGGCTCGGCCGCGAGCGGACCGGGGGACGCGGCACGCTGCCCGGCAACGTCGTGGTGCGAGATGAGTTCGGTCATCGGACTTGCGGCGTGGAGACTGCGCCGTTCACGGCGGGGAGGAGACGCCGTCCCTTGCTGGTCACGGTTTGACCCGCCTTTCAAGAGGATATGAACCCGTCCCGGTACCGGCTCTGTTCGACCGCCGCGCAGGCGGTCGCGCGCAGTCGCACTGCGGCCCACTCAGGTTGCGGGGAACGCCTTCGCGAAGGCCGCTGTCAGCTCGCCGTTGAACGCGGGATCGAGCTCGTCGTCGACGTCGAGGGACTTCGGCAGCTCACCGACGCTGCCCAGCAGCCGGGCCTGCACCCGCTGGCTCGCCACGAAGGCGGGGGAGACCGGCCGGTAGCGGGCCTCGGGCAGCGAGTCGAAGTACTTCCGCGAGGCGACCGGATCCTGCTTGAGCTGGTCGACGTAGTACTTCTGGACCCAGAGGGCGGCGTTGGCCTTGGGCCAGGACCAGGCCCGTGCCAGCCGCAGGACGAAGTCCCGGATCGCGGCGCGTTTCGCCGGGTTCTTCAGCGCCGACTTCGACGCGAGCAGCACCGAGTACTGCGGTAGCGGCCGGGTCTGGATCTCGTAGGAGCCGGGAGCCTGCCTGGCGACGGCGGACCTGTACTGGCGGGTGTAGACGATCGCGTCGACCTTGCCGGAGGCCAGCGTCGAGGTCAGGCTGGTGACGGGCACGTTGACCGGGCTGATGTCGTCCTGGTTCAGGCCGGCGCCGTCGAGCTGGTTGAGCAGGTAGCCGTGCAGCGACGTGCCGAGGGTGAACGCGACCCGCCGGCCGCGCAGATCAGCCGGCGTGNGGATCCCGGAGCCGGCTCTCGCGATGATCGTCTGACTGTTCACCGGGTTCTCTGCGACGGAGATCGCCACGACACCGGCGTTCGCGGCGTTCGCGAACAGCACCGGCGTGTCACCCATGTAGCCGACGTCGAGGCGCCCCGCGCTGAAGGCGGCATTCATGTGCGGCCCGTCGGCGAACGTGCTGTAGGCCAGACCGTACGGGGCGCCCCTGGCCGCGCCGGACAGCGTCAGCGGCAGCTCCAGGGTCTTGCTCTGGTCACCGATCCGCAGCGTCACCCGCTGGTCGCCGGCCGCCGCCCGTGCGCCGTCCCCGCCGCCGCTGCCGCAGGCGGCCAGGATCACCGTGATGAGCACGGCGAGTCCCGCGGTCAGGAGGGAAGGACGCCGCGCCCACGGTCGTCGATGATGCATGGAGATCTCCCTCTCGGTCAGTCAAACCCGGCCGGTCAGTCAAACCCGCTGGTCGGTCAAACCCGGCTGGTCGGTCAAACCCGGCCGGTCGGTCAAACCCGGCTGGTCGGTCAGACCCGGCCGGTGGTCGGCGGCCGTCCGGCGTGCGCCCGAAAGCCGCGAGGGAGATGGCCCTCGCGGCTTTCGGCGGCTTTCTCGGCTCTCGGGGCTGCGGACCGCCGCTCGGGCTCTGTTGGCCCGCCGGTGCGGTCTCGTCAGGTACCGAGGAAAGGCTCGCCGGCGACGAGTTCCGACTCTCGACCGTCCACGCCGACCGGGATGTCGCCCTCGATGGTCACCCGGTACAGCACCCGGTCGAAGTCGAGATGGCCGAGGTCGGACGGCCCCAGATGAGCGGTCGCCCGGTTGTCCCAGAACGCGNCGTCGCCCTGGTTCCACTTGAACCGCACGGTGAACTCGGAGCGGGAGATNTGGTCGTAGAAAACGTCGAGGATCTGCCGGCTCTGCTTCGGCGAGAAGCCGATGATCTCGCCGTCCTTCGCGGTGAAGCTCGGGCTGACGAACAACGCCCGCTCGCCGGTCTCGGGGTGCACCCGCACCACCGGGTGGATTGCCACCAGCGGATTGGCGGCCACTCTGCGGCCGTACTCGCTGTCGCTGGGGAAGTTCCCGAAGCTGTGCCGGGCGCGCAGGCCGTCCGCCAGGTTCCGCAGCGGCTCGGGGAGCCCCTCGTAGGCCGCCACCAGGTTCGTCCACGCGGTGTCCCCGCCGTACGGGGGGATGACGTCGCCGCGCAGGATCGACGCGGTGGGTGGGTTCACCAGGGCGGTGACGTCGGTGTGCCAGCCGTTGTCGTAGGTGGCCTTCCGCTTGCCGAAAACCTTCGCGTATCGGCGGCTGTCGATCGGCAGGATCTCCGGGAAGCCGACCGGCGGCGCCTCCTCGTGCGGGTGCGCCGGCGTCAGTCGACCGAACCGACGCCCGAACGCGACCTGCTGGGCGTGGTCGATNTGCTGGTCCCGAAAGAAGACCACTTTCCACTGGTGCAGCGCCGAACGGATCTCCGCCACGGTCGCGTCGTCGAGCTCCTCGCGCAGGTCGATCCCGTGGATCTCGGCCCCCGTGTGGCCGGAGAGCGGGCGGACGTCGATGCCCAGGGCGGTGGGTGTGATGCTGGTCATCCTGCGGTTCCTCCAGGGCGGGAAAAGGAATGGATGAAGCTGGGAACGGGGCATCCGATGTTTTCGCGCGCTGCCGACCCAGGTCTCTGGATGCACGCCTTCAGGGCAGCCGAAATCGGCCGGAATCGCTGACGGTCGAGGGGGCTTCCTCGTTTCAGGGGTGGCCGGCGGAGCAGCCGGGAATGCGGGGGAGGATAGCAGTGGCGGCATCCTCGACGCGAGCCTGCCCGGATATCCGCTCGGTAGGGTGGAGGATATCCGGCGTCAACATCGGCGACAACGCGGGCCGGGAGGCGGAGAAATACCCCCGCCGCTCCGTCCGATGTTGTTCACGGACCAATCTTCGGTGATGAACGATGGGGCCGTCAATATTTTGCGTTCCGCTGAAATTAATTGCCGTGGCGGGTGAGCGGGGTGGCCGGACGGCGAGGAGAAGCCGCCCCCGCGGCCGGCCGCGGCGTCGTCAGGCCGGCCAGCAGACTGTGCGGGCTGCGGTGCACCGCGTCGAGCACCGCCGCGCCCGCGGCGACCGCGAGCACGTCGGGGCCGAAGCTGCTCGGCAGCACCATCCGTTCGGGTTCGGCGCACACCCGGGAGTACGCGGAGATCTCGGCGAACAGGTCGGCCCGCAGGGCTGGCAGGAACAGGGTGGCGGCCTCGGTGAGAACGACGATCTCCGGATCCATCATGTCGACGAGCAGAGCGATCAGCCGTCCTACCACGCGCAGCCGGTCGCGGAAGAGCGCCACGGCGCGACGGTCGCCGCCGAGGGCCGCGGCCAGCAGGTCCTGCAGGTCCGGCCGGGAGATGATCCCCTCGCCCACGGCGTGCCGTAGCAGCGTGCGTTCGGACAGGGTCGCCTGCACGCAGCCGGACCGGCCGCACCGGCAGTGCGCGTCGCTGTCGGCAAGCCGCAGGTGGGCGATGCCGCCGGCGGCCGAGTTGGGGCCGATGTGCACCGAGCCGTCCGTGGCGAACGCGGCGTCGGCGACGTTGCCCACGAACAGGTGCAGCAGGCTGCGCCGGGCACGCGGGTCGCCGAAGAGGATCTCCGCCTGCGCCAGTGCCCGGGCGTGCCCGTCGACGTGCACCGGCAACCCGGTGGCCGCCGCCAGCACGGCGCGCACCGGCACGTCCCGCCAGTCCAGTGGCTCGTGCTCGACCACCAGGCCGAGCTCGGGGTCGACCCGACCGCCGGTGACCACGCCCAGCCCCAGCACCCGGCTTCCGGTGGCGTGCCGAGCGAGGAAGCCGGGCAGGTGCCGGATGATCATCTGGAGGACGGTCATGGCGTCGCCCTCACGCGGCCGCTGCTCCCGGGCGACCACCTGGCCGCGCAGGTCGACCACGCTGAAGGTCACGAACGGGACCGCGATGTGCACGCCGCAGGCGAGATGGCGCCGGGTGTCAACGTCGAGCGGCACATGCGGGCGCCCCACCCGCGGGGACAGCGAGCTCGCCGGGAGCTCGCGCAGCAGGCCCAGCGAAATCAGCCCCGCGGTCTGCCGTGACACCGCCGCCGGGCTGAGCCCCGTGGCCCGCCCGATCGCCGTGCGGGCCACCGGCCCGTGGTCGAGCACCGTCCGCAGGATCGCCGCCGCGGCGCCGGAGCCGATGCCACCGCCGGTCGACCCACCGCCGGTCGACCCACCGCCGGTCGACCCACCGCCGGTCGACCCACCGCCGGTCGACCCACCGCGGGTCGGACCGGCCCCCGCCGGACCGCTGCTGGTCGAAGCGGCCTCTGCCGGGCCGGCTGACGGCGCCGTGCCTGCTCCGGGGGCGCCCCCGCGGCCGGAGGGACGGGCACGCGGGGCACGGGTGGTCGGCGGCTCGCCGCGNAGACCCACCTCGTTGCGGACGGACACGCTGCGCTGGACGGACACGGGGAACCTCCTCGCGTCACAGCCGGGCCACGTGCGGCTGTTCCGCGGCGCGGGCGTGAGGCGTGCCGAGGCGCGCACCGTGGCAGCGTCTCGGGTGGATGACCGGGGCGGGGTCCCACCGGCGACCCGCGGCTGCCACGCCCGGACGCGTTGTGACCGCGGCGCGTGACGGTGACCGTGGTCGCCGACCACGGCCGGCGGGTCGGCGGGGTGGGAGGGGAGTCGTAGCGGACCTTGGGCCCCGTGGCGGTAGCCGGACTGGTAGGAGCGCCGCGACAAGCGCGGCGATCGGCGACGCTTGCTCCGGCCAGGCTGCCTCAACGGCAGGAGCCGACCCGCCGTCCCGACTGTTCCGGCTCACGCGGCCGACCGCGGCGCGCGGCTGGGCCCTGAGACTCGGGAGGATCAGCGGCNAGGTCTACAGAGCGCGCTCGCGACGCGATGGAAGTCGATGTGGGCANGGCATACCAGGAGAAGGCGCCGGCTCATGCATCCGACGGTAGATAGTGCACAACATGTTGTCAACCAAGACAATTGAGAAGCTAGAGATTGAGAAGCTAGAAGAGGATGGTTTGGTCCGGTGGTCGGCCGGGTGGCGTCAGNCGGTGTTGCGAAGGCCGGCGGCGATGCCGTTGATCGTCAGCAGCAGCGCCCGGCGCAGCAGGGGATCGGCGCCCTCCCCGGCGGCGCGGGCGCGGGCGAGCAGGGAGACCTGCAGGGCGTGCAGCGGGGCGAGGTAGGCGTCGCGGACCTCGAGGGTGTGGCNCAGCGTCGGGGCGTTCTCCAGCAGCTCGGCCTGGCCGGTGACCGTGAGGACCTCGGCGACCGTGCGGGCGTGCTCGGCGCGGATGGTCTCGAAGATCGTGCCGCCGTCGTCGCCGACGAGGGTCGAGACGTACCGCTGGGCGATCGTGAGGTCGGACTTGGCGAGGGTCATCTGCACGTTGCCGAGGAAGGTCCGGAAGAAGTGCCACGACCGGTACATCTCGGCAAGGGTGTCGCCGGCCCCCGCGGCCCGGGCCGCGGCCAGGCCGGTGCCCACACCGAACCAGCCGGGCAGGATGATCCGTGACTGCGTCCAGCCGAACACCCAGGGGATCGCGCGCAGGTCGGCGAGCCCCCCGGTTCCGCCGGGCCGTCGCGACGGCCGGGAGCCGATGTTGAGGTTGCCGAGCTCCTCCACCGGGGTGGCGGCGAGGAAGAACGGCACGAGCGCCGGATCGCCCACGAACGCCTGGTAGGTGACCCGGGNCGAGTCCGCGACCGCCTGCATGGTCTCGTTCCACCCGGCGAGCACGGTCGGGCTCAACCGCGAGGATCGGTGCAGGATCGACGCCTCGACCACGGCCGCGAGGGTGATCTCCAGGTTGTGCCGGGCGAGCTGGGGCAGCGTGTACTTGTCCGAGATCACCTCGCCCTGCTCGGTGACCTTGATCGAGCCGTCCAGCGTGCCGAACGGCTGTGCCATGATCGCCTCGCCGCTCGGGCCGCCCCCGCGGCCGACGGAGCCGCCGCGGCCGTGGAACAGCCGCAGCACGACGCCGTGGCGGCGGGCGACGTCGCGCAGTTCCCGCTGTGCCTTGTGGATCTCCCACTGGGACGCGGTGATCCCCNCGTCCTTCGACGAGTCGGAGTAGCCGAGCATGACCTCCTGCACGTCGGCGCGGGCGCGCACCAGCGAGCGGTAGGAGGGGTCGGACAGCATGCCGTCGAGCAGCGAGCCGGCCGCCCGCAGCTCGGCCACCGTCTCGAACAGCGGGACGAACCCGATGCGGGCCCAGGCGNGGCGGTCGGCGAAGCCGAGACCGACCAGGCCGGCCTCCCGGGCGAGCACGACCACGGCCAGGATGTCGTCGACGTCGCGGGTCATCGAGACGATGTAGCTCTCGATGACGTCGCCGCCGAAGCGGTCCAGCGCCTCCCGCACGGTGCGCATCAGCTCCAACGTGCCCAGCACCGCCGGGGGCAGCGGCGGCGGCACGGCGCCGAGCAGCGGCCGGCGCCGGGCGAGCTCCGCGGACAGCAGCGTGCGCCGCGCGGGCCGGTCGAGCTGGGCGTAGGGCACGTCGAGCTCCCCGACCTGGTCGTACACCGCCGCCAGGGCCGCATGGTGCTTGTCGGCATGCTCGCGGATGTCGAGGGTGGCCAGCGACAGCCCCATCGCGCGCGCGGTGCGGATGACGCGCAGCAGCGGGCCGTCCGCGACGAGGGATCCGTCGCCGGCGTTGAGCGAGGCGCGCATCACCTCCAGGTCGTCGAGAATTTCGGCGACGCCGCCGTAGTCACGCCCGGGCACGTGCGGCGCACCGGCGGCCAGCCGTTCCCGGGTGCCGGCGAGCCTCGCCAGGATGTAGCTGCACTTGAGCCGGTAGGGCTCCTCCGCGTTGAGCCGGATGTAGCGGTCGTGGACCTCGGGCAGCGCCTCGCGGTCCGCGGCCAGCGAGGACAGCAGCTCGTCGCCGACCCCCACCACCCGGGTGGACGCCGTCAGCTCCTGGATGAGCCGTTCGACCGAGGCGGTCAGCAACCGGATGCCGAACTCGTGCTGGAGGGTGAGCACCTCCAGGGTGACCGCCGGAGTCACGTTCGGGTTGCCGTCGCGGTCGCCGCCCGCCCAGGAGCCGAACCGCACCGGGTGCGCCCCGGCCGGCAGCGTGAGCCCCACCCGGGCGAGCGCCAGGTCGAGCTCCTCCAGCAGGTCGGGCAGCACCTCGGTGGCGATCAGTTCCAGGTAGTAGGCCGCCGAGCGGGCCTCGTCGGCGGGCTTCGGCCGCTCCACCCGCAGCTCGTCGGTCTGCCACAGGACGTCGACCATCTCGGCGAGGCGCCGCTGCGTGNGGTCCCGGTCGGCGGCCGGGACCGCGCCGTCCGGGCTGTCGGCGTCGAGCAGGTCGGCGATGCGGCGCAGCGTGTCGAGCACCGAGCGGCGGCTGGCCTCGGTCGGGTGGGCGGTGAAGACCGGGCGCAGCTCCAGGCGCCGGGCGATCGACTCGGCCAGCGACCGGTCGAGGGTGCCGGCGTCGAGCGCGGCGGCCATCCGGTCGAAGGTCTCCGTCAGCGGGCCCTTCGNCCGATCGGACAGTTCCCGGGACCGGTGCAGCTGTTCGGTGATGTTGGCGAGCTGGAAGTAGGCGGTGAAGGCACGGGCGAGCACGATGGCCGTCNGGTCGTCCACGGTGGCGAGCAGCCGGCCGAGTTCGGCGCCGTTGTCGGGCCGGCGGGCCAGNGCGCGGACCTGTTCGACGAGCGCGAGCGTCGCCGCGCCCTCGTGCCGGGTCAGGGCCTGGCCGAGCAGATCCCCGAGCCGGCGGACCCCCGCCCGCACGGCCGCATGGCGGGCGTCGGAGGAGACTCCGCCGGCGAAGGCGCCGGGATCCGGGGCCAGCTCGTCCAGGGTCGTACTCGCGCTCCGCTCGGTCGTCACGCCGCCTCCGGTGGTTCGCCTGGGTTCGCCTGGGTCTGCCGTACGCCTGGGTCTGCCTGGTTCTGCCTTGGCCCGTATGGGTCTGCCTGGGTTCGCCGAGATGCCGGACACGGCGACCGCGATGTCGCCGGGGGCCGGCGAGGACCGTCCTGCGCCGACGCGGCCTAGTCTGCCGACTCGCCCGCGCCTTGCCTATGGGCGAGATGGCGGGAGAGAGATAAATCGTCTCTCGGGTGCTCCGCCGGCCCTTGCCGAGCCGGCGCCTGCGGTCATGGACCGCCGGTGACCTGCGCGATCAGCCGATGAGGACGANCATCGGGGGGGCTGCGAGGACGGCTGCGGCGGCCAGGTAGGCCCCGGCGGGCAGCCACCAACGGACCCCCGGCGGATCGAGCAGCCGGGCGATGCGGGAGATGACGGGATTGACCGTCCCGAGCCGCAGGCCGGGTGCGTCCGGCGCGACGGCTGCGGCGGAACCCGCTCCCGGCGCGCTTCTCGGGCTGCCGGCCGAGCCGGCTCCGAAGCGGGTCGCCGCCCGGGCCGCCGTGGCCGGCAGGGGATCCTCGGCACCGAGGGCGGGCAGCACGGCGGCCGGGTGCCCGGTAATGCTGAGCGCCCCCGCGGGGACCGGGGCCCGGGCCACGCCGAGTCGGGCCAGCGCCCGGGCGAGCGAGCGCCGGTTGGTCTCACGGGCGGCGGCGTCGTCGGCGAGCATCTCGACCAGTAAGGACACGGCCGCCGTCGCCTCCCGGGCCGGCCGGAGGAAGGGGAAGGTGCGCTCCCAGGCGACGAACGGCTGGATGACCAGATCGTGCCGTCCGGCGACGTGCGCCGCCTCGTGGGCGAGGACCGCGTCCAGCTCGGCGGCGTCGAGGGTGTTCAGCAGACCCCTGGAGACCACCACGCGGGCGTGGCGGACCCCCGGGACGCAGTAGGCGACCGCGATCGGATGGTCGAGGATCCGCAGCAGGATGCCGGCCCGGTCACGGTGTTCGCACAGGCAGCAGGTGGTGGAATCGGCGCCGCTCCCGCTCCCGTCGCCGCCTGCGCCCGGGCCGTCGCCGGGGTTGGTGGCGTCGCCGTGGTCGGCATCGCCGCCGCCGGCGCCGCCGGCAGTGGCAGTGGTGGGCGGATGAAGGTGCGTGTGGTCGGCCGACTCCCACGCGCCGTGCCCGCGGTGGCGGCGGCCGGCGAGGTCGACCAGGTGCCGATGCCGGTGCCGCTCACGCAGGGTCGCCGCGGTGGAGGCGCAGAGCACTCCGAACAACCGGCAGGCGAGGGCCNTCGCCGTGGCAAGCCCGACGAGGTTGACCCAGCGCAGGCCGGTGAGGGGGGATCCGGCCGCGATGTTGCCGAGATGATCCGTGATCGCGGTCGGCGTGCTCCCGGACAGCGGGGAGACGGTGAACGCGATCGCGGCCAGCAGCGCCGAGACCCCGCCGGCCAGCCCGATTGCCTGCCACAGCACGATCGCCGCCCGCGGGCAGCGGTGCGGCCAGCGCGCGGCGGCCAGCAGGCGTGGTACCGGCCAGGCCAGCACGCCCGCGAACAGGGCGAGGAGGGCCGCGGTCGTCATCTCACCGGCAACGCTACCGCCCGTCCGGTGGAATCTGCACCGTTCGATCCGAGTCGGTGGTCACCGCGGCCGGTCCGTCCGGCCCGCCGGGGGCCGCCCCGGGCGGGGGTGGGACTGCGGGATCCGGGACCTCGGCAGCCGGCTCGCCCCCGAGGGGCTCCAACGCCCGGCGGAGGATCTCCGCCTCCTCGGCGGAGACCGATCCGACGAAGCGGACCAGCGCCGATCCGCGGTCGTCCGCGGTGCCCAGCGCCTCCATCATCGCCTCGGCGACGACGGCCTCCCGGCTGTCGGACGCGGCGTAACGGTGGGCNCGCGCGGCCCGCTGCCGACGGACGAAACCCTTGCGTTCCAGTCGTTCAAGCACGGTCAGCACGGTGGTGTACGCGAGATCGCGCTCATGGTCGAGGCGGGCCGCGACCTCGCGGGCCGTGAGCCAGCCTTCGCTCGACCACAACACGTCCATGACCGACCGTTCGAGGTCACCCAGGCGCGCCATAGGTCTATCCTACGTCGCGTAGAAGTTCAGGGCGGCGGAACGGTCTCGTTCGCGTCACCTCCTACGTCACACAGTCGCGCGACCTGGGTGTTCGCCCCGCGAGGGCAGGCGCGGGCGGCCTCGCGCCGTCGGCGGCCCGCCCGGGCTGGCGCCGCGGACGTCACAACCCGCCCGTGGCCCGAAGGTCGAACCGCCGGCCTGGCCGCCGGGCCGGCCGCCCGGTCGGCTGCCGCCGGCGTCGCTCCCGCGGCGTCGGGACCTTCTCCCCGGCCCGATTCGGCGGGGCGCCGGCACATTCCGCCCACGCGGCTGCCGGGCCGGGTGCACCCCGGGGACCGTCCCGGCCCGTCGGCGTCCGGCCGGCCCGACCGCGGCGTCGGCAAATGCATTCGCCGCCGTTCCCGGGGGCCTTGTGGCGGGTTACCCGCTTGGCGGCGTCGATGTGTTATCCGAAAGTTATTTTTTCGGCCGAGCCGACCGGCCCGCTCCGGGGGTGAACTTGTTCCGGCCCGCCATGGCCGGTTGCGGGGAATGCGCGGGACGGGCCCTTTGGTGCCGCGGTGAACGCGGCAAATGCCAAGGTCCGCGGCTGCCGGGCACGTCACACGGTGTTTGCGGGGGGGAAGCGGNCGGAAGACGGCGTATGCAGGTGAAGGGGACGCGCGATGCACCGCCCCGCCGGCCGGCGTCGCGCATGTCGTGGACCTCACGGAGGCCCGACCGCCGACCGGATCACCCCGCTACGTACCTTAGGACCTTCTACTTTGGGTAGAAGGTCGACTGAATCCCGGTCGATTTCTTCCCGCGGTCCTTCGAAGGAGCCGTGCGCATGGTTCTCGCCGCCGACGCCGTCGACCTCGCTCGTGCCCAGACGGCGTTCTCCCTCGCGTTCCACATCTGCTTCGCCGTGTTCGGTGTCGGTTTGCCATGGCTGCTGATCTACACCGAGCGACGTTGGCTCAAGACCGGCGATCCGGTCTGGCTGGCGCTGACGAAGAAGTGGTCGCGTGCCTTCGCCGTTCTCTTCGCGGTGGGGGCCGTCTCGGGAACAGTGTTGTCGTTCGAGTTCGGGCTGCTCTGGCCCGCGTTCATGTCCAAATACGGGGGCGCCCTCGGGCTGTCGTTCACCATGGAGGGCTTTGCGTTCTTCACCGAGGCGATCTTCGTCGGCATGTACCTGTACGGCTGGAAGCGCCTCTCGCCGCGGGCCCACTGGCTGACNCTGTGGCCGATCGCGATCTCCGGCACCCTGTCGACGCTGTTCATCATCACGGTCAACGCCTGGATGAACGTGCCGCGCGGGATCGTGGAGCAGAACGGCAAGCTCCTCGAGGCCAAGCCGTACGCCCCGTTCATCAGCCCCGGTACTCCGCCGCAGCTCGTCCACATGCTGCTCNCGGCGCTGATGTGTGCGGGCGGCGTGGTCGCCGCCATCTACGCGGTGGGCATGCTGCGCGGCCGGCGCGACACCTACCACCAGCGCGGCCTGAAGATCGGGCTCGCGGTCGTGCTGGCCTGCGCGCCCCTGCAGCTCATCGTCGGGGACTGGGCGGCCCGCGTCGCCGGCGCCAACCAGCCGTTCAAGCTCGCGGCGATGGAGGGTCTGTACCACACCGGGTCGCATGCCCCCTTCGCCCTCGGCGGGATCTACGACAACAAGACCGGCGAGATCCGCTACGGCCTGGAGATCCCCGGCGGCCTGTCCCTGCTCGAGGGCTTCAGCACCGGTCACGTGATCAAGGGCCTGGACGGTGCGCCNCCGGACGAGCGACCGAACGGCACGCTCGTGCACGGTGCGTTCACCACGATGGTCGGGGCGGGTTCCGCCCTGATCGGCCTGTCGTTGATCACGGGGTTCGTCGTCCTGCGGCGGCGCCGTCGCGGGGAGCGCCCGCTGCTACCCACCAGCAGGCCGTGGCTGATCGCCGCGGCGTGCACCGGGCCGGCGGCGATGCTGGCGATGCTCACCGGCTGGGAGGTCACCGAGGGCGGCCGCCAGCCGTGGATCGTCGGCGACCACATGCGGGTCGTCGAGGGCGTCACCGGCGGCGACGCGGTCGCGCCGATGTTCGCGGGCACCCTGGTGCTGTACCTCGGGCTCGCCGGCGCCCTGCTGCTCATCCTGCGGAAGATGGCCACCGGCGGCCCCAGCGGCGAGCAGCTTCGTCCCGGCCAGCCCGCCGGCCCCTCGGCCCCCACCGCCCCCCGGCCGCGCGACGGCGGGTCCGGGTCCGGCAGCGGCGGCTCGGGCCCGGCCGGCTCCGGACCGGAGCAGGGCAGCGGCGGCGACGAGTCCGGCTCGAAGGAGTCCGTCCCCGCCGCGCGGTACATCCCTGCGGCCAGGGGAGTGCCGGCTGCCACAGGGGCGCCGGCCGCTTCAGGAGTGCCGGCTGCCACAGGAGTACCGGCCGCCAGGTCCCTCCCTGCCGCCAGGTCCCTCCCTGCCGCCGAGTCCTTCCCTGCCGCCNAGTCCNTCCCCGCGGTCCGGTACGTCCCGGCCGCCAGGTCCTTCCCCGCGGCGGAGTCCGTGCCCGCGGTCCGGTACGTTCCGGCCGCCACGTTCGCCCCCGCCGCCCGGCATGTGCCGGCCGCCGCGTATGACCCGGCCGCCGAGCCGGTCGCCTGGTACACGACCCGGACGGATCTGCTCTCCGAGCGCGACCAGACGGGCCTGCCGGTGGCGGTGCTCCTCCCCGGCCGCCTCCCCGTGACCCCCGCCGGCGCACCCGCTCCCGCCGGCGGCAGCATGGTCACCGGGATCGGCAACCCGTCCGAGGGATCCGACCCCGCCAAGGGGCCGGATCCCTCCAGGGGGACCGAGCCGTCCACCGGGTCCGAACCGCCGACCGAAACCGAGCCGGCCACCGAGGCCGATCCGCTGGCAGGCGCCGACCCCGGCATGGACCCGAGCCGCAACCCGGCACCGACGATCAGCCCGCGGCCGGACGGCGCCGAGCCGTCCGCGACGCCCACGACGCCGGCTCCCACGTCGCCCACCATCCCGCGGCCCCGGCCCGAGCCGCACCCCACCGGATCCTTCGGGGGCGGACGGCCCGCGGCGTCGAACCGGCGTGGCGCGCCCGGCTGGCACGGCCTGCTGGGCCGGCGCTCCGCCGGGGGCCGACACGCCACCACCCGCCGTCCCGACACCGGCACGCGCACCGCCGGCCGCACCGACCGGGGAGAGACCCGATGACCTCCGCCGACCTGCTCCTCGTCGTCATGGTGATCGGCCTGACCGCCTACGCGCTGCTCGGCGGCGCGGACTTCGGCGGCGGCGTGTGGGACCTGCTCGCCCGAGGACGGGACGCGCGGGCCCAGCGCAAGCTGATCTCGAACGCGATCGGGCCGGTGTGGGAGGCCAACCACGTCTGGCTCGTGTTCATCGTCGTCGCCCTGTTCAGCGGGTTCCCGCCCGCCTACGGGGTGGTCGGCTCCTCGCTGGAGGTGCCGCTGTCGGCCGCGCTGATCGGCATCGTGCTGCGCGGCGCGGCCTACGTCTACCGCGCCTACGGCGCCGGCGCGGCGGGGCCCGACCACTGGTGGGGGCACGTCTTCGCGGTGTCGTCCACGATCACCCCGTTCGCGCTCGGGGTGGCCGGGGCGGCGCTGGCCACCGGGGACATGTCGGCCGACGACCCGTTCGCGCCGGTCCGCAGCTCGTTCGGCCTCGTCTGCGGGCTGTTCGCGGTCGCCGCGACGGCCTTCCTCGCCGCCGTGTACCTGTGCAAGGACGCGGCGGCCTCGCCGGCCACCGAGCACCTGGTGGCCGACTTCCGCCGCCGCGCCGTCGGCGGGGCCGTGGTCTGCGGCATCCTCGCGCTGGTCCTGCTGCCNCTGTTCTGGGACCAGGCCCCCGTGGTCGCGCACCGGTTCCGTGATCGTTCGATGCTGCTGGTGGTGCTCTCCGCGGTCGGTGGGATCGGCTCCCTGGTCGCGCTGGCGCGCAACCAGTTCGTCGCCGCCCGGCTGGCGGCGGGTCTCGCGGTCGCCGCGATGCTCTGGGGCTGGGCGGTCGCCCAGTACCCCGACCTGATCGTGGGGCAGGTGACGGTCGACGACGCCGCGGCGCCGGCGACCAACATCCACGCGATGCTCTACACCGTCGGCGGCGGCCTCCTGCTGATCACGCCGCCGCTGGTCGTGCTGTACCGGCTGTTCACCCGGCCCGAGCCGGTGGACTGACCGGCCGACCCGATCCGCGGCCCTGGATCGGCCCGGCGGTGCGTCGCCGCCGGGCCGATCCGTGGTCGGGCCGCCCATTGCGGTGGGCTACGGTCGACCGGTGACGGATGCCCCGCCGGCGGCGCCGGTCACGGCCGAACCGCTCACCCGGCGGGTTCTGGCCGCCGAGGTCTGGCTCGTGCTCGGGGTCTCCTTCGCCGCCTCCGCGCTCTACGCGCTCATCCGCTACGTGGGCGTGCTCACCCGGCCGGGACCGGTCCGTTCCCAGGTCGCCCGGTTGAACACCTCGGCCGCGCCGGGCCGCCCGTGGCTCGACCTCGCCCTGCAACTGGCCGACGTCGCCACCGGCGTGGTGCCCGTGCTGCTGGCCGTGCACCTGCTGGCCCGCCACGGCGGCGGGCGGCGCGTAATCGGCCTCGACGGCCGGCGACCCGGCCCGGACCTCGCCCAGGGCGCCCTGCTCGCCGCCGGGATCGGCGGCCTCGGCCTCGGCTTCTACCTGCTGGCCTGGCACAGCGGCGCCAACCTCACCGTCGCGCCGTCGAGCCTGCCCGACGTGTGGTGGCGGGTGCCGGTCCTCGTGCTGAGCGCCTGCCAGAACGGCCTCGCCGAGGAGGTCATCGTCACCGGCTACCTGCTGGTGCGGCTGCGTGAGCTCGGGGTCACGCCGGGGCGGGCGCTGGCCACCAGCGCGCTGCTGCGCGGTTCCTACCACCTGTACCAGGGCCTGGGCGGGTTCGCCGGCAACCTCGCGATGGGCCTGCTGTTCGCCCGGCTGTTCCAGCGCAACGGCCGGGTGCTGCCGCTGGTGATCGCCCACTCGCTCATCGACACGGTGGCGTTCGTCGGCTATGTGCTCCTGGTCGGGAAGGTCTCCTGGATTCCCGCTCCGCGCTAAGGTTAACGGCAGGGAAACACAAGTCGTCCATCAGGTGTCCGACGCTGTCCTTCCCGGNACTCCGACNGACCATCGGACAACGACGAGGGGCTGGGCAGGGGCTGCCTGGGTGCGCCATGCCCGCGATGTGGGGCGCGTGACGGTGTAAGGCGAAGAGTCGCCATGGGAGAACAACGAGGAGGGCGGGGCGGATGGCCACCGGGGCCCGTGAGATAGAACGCAAGTACGCCGTCGAGCCGACCTTCGTGCTGCCGAAGCTGGGCGGACTGCCCGGGGTCGCGACCGCGCGGACCCGCCGCGCCGTCAGCCTCGAGGCCGTGTACTTCGACACCGACGACCTGCGCCTCGCCCGTAACCGGATCACGTTGCGCCGGCGCACCGGCGGCTCCGACGCCGGCTGGCACCTGAAGCTGCCGGTCCGCGTCGGCGAGCGCGACGAGCTGCGGCTCCCGCTCGACGCCGCCGACGGCGTGGTCGACGTGGCCGCGGGCGCGCGGCACACCCCGCCGGCGGAGTTCGTCGACCTGGTGACGGTGCACCTGCGCGGCGGCGAGCTGCGTCCGGTCGCCCGGCTGCGCACCCTGCGCACCGCCCGGCGGCTGCGCGACGCCGCCGGCGTCGACCTGGCCGAGGTGGTCGACGACCAGGTCTCCGCCCAGACGCTCGGCGAGGCGACGGTCGTGAGCACCTGGCGGGAGATCGAGGTCGAACTCGTCGACGGCAAGCGCGGCCTGCTCGACGACGTCGGCGAGCTGCTGCTTTCGGCCGGCGCGGTCGCGGCGACGGACTCCTCGAAGCTGGGCCGGCTGCTCGGGCCCGCGCTCGCCGCCGGTCCGGGGCCGGACGTGCCCCCGCTGCCGCGCCGCCCGCGCCGGCGGGCCCCGGCGGGCGACGTCGTGCGCGCCTACCTCATCGAGCAGGTCCGCGCCCTGCTCGCCGCCGACCCGCGGGTGCGGCTCGACGAGCCCGAGGCCGTCCACCGGATGCGGGTGGCCTGCCGGCGGGCCCGCAGCACGCTGCGGACCTTCGCGCCGCTGTTCCCGGCCGACACGGTGACGCTGCTCGACGGGGAGCTGCGCGACCTGGCCGGCGCGCTGTCCGGCGCCCGCGACGCCGAGGTGCAGATCGCCTACTTCGACGGCCGGCTGGCCGAGCTGCCCGCGGACCTGGTCGCCGGGCCGGTGCACGAGACGGTCAGCGCCCACCTGTCCACCGGGATGGCCGCCGCCCGCGACGAGGCGCTGGCGATGCTGCGCAGCGACCGGTACTTCGCCCTCGTCGCGAGCCTGCTCACCCTGGTCCGCGCCCCGCTGACCGGCGCGGCACGGCGCCCGGCCGGCAAGGTCCTGCCCGACCTCGTCCGCCGCGCCGACCGGCGGCTGGCCAAGAAGGTGACCGCCGCCGCCGGGCTCCCCGTCGGCCACGACCGGGACGAGCTGCTGCACTCCGCGCGCAAGCAGGCCAAGCGGCTGCGTTACGCCGTCGAGGCGGTGACCCCGCTGTACGGCCAGGACGCGACGGCACTCGTCGGCCAGGCGGAGCGGGCGCAGGAGCTGCTCGGCACCCATCAGGACGCCACCGTCGCGCGAGACCTCCTGCGCGGGTGGGGCGCCGCCGCCCAGGCCCAGGGCGAGTCCACCGCGTTCACGCTGGGGGTCCTGCTCGGGCTGGAGGAGTGCCGCGGGCGGCTGGCCGAGCGGGACTTCTTCGACGCCTGGCCCCGGATCTCCGCCGCGAAGTACCGCCGCTGGCTCGCCTGAGCAGCCGCGGTGCCCGTGGCGCCCGGTAACTCTGGGCGTAGGCAGTGCCGGGGGCGTCGGCAGCATCAGGGCGTCGGACGGGCGGGGGCGGGTAGCCTCCGGTCGACCCCGCCTTCGTCCCGGTGCCGCAGGAGGCTCGCGATGACCACCTCGACCACGCTTCCGACGACGCCGCTGGGCCCGACGGGCATGGAGATCACCCGGGTGGGCTTCGGTGCCTGGGCGATCGGCGGAGCGGGCTGGGCCTTCGGCTGGGGCGCCCAGGACGACGCCGAGGCGGTCGCGGCGATCCGCCACGCGGTCGCGGNGGGGATCAACTGGATCGACACCGCCGCCGTCTACGGGCTCGGGCACTCCGAGGAGCTCGTCGCCCGGGCGCTCGCCGACCTCCCCGCGGCCGAGCGACCCTACGTGTTCACCAAGTGCGGTCTGGTCTGGGACGACGCCGACCGGAGCGTCCCGCCGGCCCGGGTGGGCGCCCCGGCCTCGATCCGGACCGAGGTCGACGCCTCGCTGCGCCGGCTCGGCGTCGACCGCATCGACCTGTATCAGCTGCACTGGCCGCCGCAGGACGGCACGCCGATCGCCGACGCCGTCGGGACGCTGCACGAGCTGCGGGCCGCCGGCAAGATCCGTTCGGTGGGCGTGTCCAACTTCTCCGTCGACCAGCTCGAGCAGGCCGCGGCGGCCGGCGGGGTGGACGTGCTGCAGCCGCCCTTCTCCCTGATCGACCGGGCCGTCGCCGGTGAGATCCTGCCGTATGCGGCCGCCCACGGCATCGGCACGATCGTCTACAGCCCGATGCAGTCCGGGTTGCTCTCCGGGCGTTGGAGCGCGACGCGGACCGCCGAGCTGCCGGCCGACGACTGGCGGCGCGGGGCCCCCGAGTTCAACCCGCCGGCCCTGGCGCGCAACCTCGCCCTCGTCGAGGTGCTCGCGGAGGTGGCCCGCCGGCACGCGACCACGGTCGCCGCCGTCGCGGTCGCCTGGACCCTGGCCTCCCCCGGGGTGAGCGGCGCCATCGTCGGAGCCCGCCGCCCGGACCAGCTCGACGGCTGGTTGCCGGCCGGCTCGCTGACCCTCACCGGCGCCGATCTCGCCGAGATCGCCGCGGCGGCCGAACGACTCTCCGCCGGCCGCGGTCCGTTGCACCCCGCCGGCGACGCGTAGCCGCGTGTGGGCCCGATTGTGGGCCGGGATGTGGTCCGGGTCGTGGTCGGATCGAAAGTCGCGGCGGTCACCCGTCCGAGTTGCCACGTCTGGGCCATCCATCGCGCGGTCGCCCCCGCACGCTGCCCACGCTNGGAAATCCCTGTCAGCTCGACGGATTGCGGGACCGCCCGGGTGTACTAGCCCGTGGCCGGGCCGGCGGCGTTGTTCTGTTACCGGGGCATGAAGTGGACTTCCTTGCTCGGAGGACTCCCGCGAAGCCCTCCGTCCGTGTAGCGTCGTCCCTGGCCGGAGTTCGCCGGTTCGCGTCTCAACCGAGGCGCGGCGGAACAGCGCCAGGAACTCTTGTGGCTTCCTGGCGTTCGGTCCGGGGCCCGCGCGGTGCGGGTCCTGACTGCACCAGCAGGGAGAACGGCACGTGGCTCAGGGCACGGTGAAGTGGTTCAACTCGGAGAAGGGCTTCGGCTTCATCTCCGTGGACGGCGGCGGCTCCGACGTCTTCGTTCACTACAGCGCGATTCAGATGGACGGCTACAAGGCACTTGAGGAGGGCCAGCGGGTCGAGTTCCAGGTGACCCAGGGTCAGAAGGGTCCGCAGGCCGACGCCGTCCGCGTCGTCTGAGCCACGAGAGACTTCACGGTCAGCCCGCCCATCGGGTGCTCCGCTGGGCGGGCTGACCGCTTCTCCGCGCCGTTCGTCACGTGGCGGAGTCGATTGCACGACTGCCCGATCGTGCCGGAGGGCTTCGTTTCCCCGGCCCGCTCGGGTGTGTCGCCTCGATCGGAGCCTCCTGCGGGACTGTACTCCAGAAGACGCCTTTCCCCCTGGCCAGGCGGGAATGGAACGGTCTTCGATGTCCCACTGTCGAGGCCGGTTGATCCGCCTTCCGGCGGGTCGCCGCGCTTTTGCCGATCGGCGTGATTTCGGTGACGGATCGCCGCCGGGGCGATGGCTGTTCGTGCAAAGCCGGGTAAGCGCATCCCGTTCTCCGACCGCTCGTTCTCGGTCTCCCTTGTGGCTCCTCTCGGCGACCAAAGCTTAAAGGTTGCTGAGAAACGCAGGGAAAGCGAATGTGCGCGCTGCCGCGACCAGACCAATCACGGCTCGGCGCGGACGGCGTGCGGGTGCGTGACAGGCCGGCCGCGCCTGGGCGCCGGCCGGGCCCGCCGCACGCGAGCGTACGAACCGCCTCAGCGGGCCGTCAGCCGGCTGCCGCCGCCTGCGCTGCCGGTGGCCCGGCGACGAGCAGTTCGGCGATCTGCAGCGTGTTCAGCGCCGCTCCCTTGCGCAGGTTGTCGCCGCAGAGAAACAGTGCGATCTCGTGCGGGTCGTCCGGCGACTGCCGGATCCGTCCGACCCAGGTGGGATCGGTGCCCACCACGTCCGAAGGGGTGGGGAACTCGCCGGCGGACGGGTCGTCCACCACCGCGACCCCGGGGGCGGNGAGCAGCACCGCGCGGGCCTCGTCGCCGGTGACGGGCCGCGCGAAACGGGCGTGCACCGCGACGGCATGGGTGGTGATCACCGGCACCCGGACGCAGGTCGCCGACACTCGTAGGTCCGGCAGGCCCAGGATCTTGCGGGACTCGTTGCGGACCTTGAACTCCTCGGACGACCAGCCGCCGTCGCGCAGCGACCCGGCCCACGGCACGACGTTGAGGGCCAGCGGCGCGGGGAACGGGCCGAGGCCGTCCTCGCCGATCGCCTTGNGCACGTCACCGGCGGTCTGGCCGAGTTCCCGCGTCCCACCGACCGTGGCGAGCTGGTTGTAGAGGGTGTCGATGCCGGCCTGTCCGGCGCCGCTGGCGGCCTGGTAGGAGGCGGCGAACATCGACTCCAGACCGAAGGCCCGGTGCAGCGCGCCGAGCGCGACGATCATCGACAGGGTCGTGCAGTTCGGGTTGGCGATGATGCCCCGCGGGCGGGCGGCGAGCTGGTCGGCGTTGACCTCGGGGACGACGAGGGGGACGTCGTCGTCCATCCGGAAGGCGCCCGAGTTGTCGACCGCGACCGCGCCGCGCGCCGCCGCCACCGGCGCCCACTGCGCCGACACCTCGTCGGGCACGTCGAACACGGCGACGTCCACCCCGTCGAAGACCTCCGGCGAGAGCACCTGCACGGCGACGTCCGCGCCGCGCACCCGCACGGTGCGCCCGGCCGAGCGGGCCGAGGCCACGGGCCGGATCTCCCCCCAGATGTCCGGACGCTCGGCGAGCATCGACAGCATCACCGTGCCGACCGCGCCCGTAGCGCCCACCACCGCGAGCGTCGGCCGCCGGCCGGCCTCGTTGCCCGTCATGCCCCATCCTCCCGATGACCCGTGATCAGTGCCGTGCCGTCCGCGATCGTCGCCACGGCGCGCGTGACCGGTGTTCTCATCGACCGGTGCCCGCGTAGACGACCGCCCCGCCGTCGGGGTCACCGAGCTCGAAGGCGCCGTGCACGGCGCGCACCGCGCCCGGCAGGTCGGTGTCGCGTACCACCACCGAGATCCGGATCTCCGACGTTGAGATGATCTCCACGTTGACGCCGGCGTCGGCGAGCGCGCCGAAGAACCGCGCCGACACCCCGGGGTGCGACTTCATCCCGGCGCCGATCAGCGACAGCTTGCCGATGTGGTCGTCGTAGAGGGTCCGCTCGAAGCCGATCTCGCCCTGCACCTTCGCCAGCGCCGTCAGCGCGGTCCGCCCGTCGGTCTTGGGCAGGGTGAAGGAGANGTCGGTGCGGCCGGAGCCCGCGACCGAGCCGACCTGGACGATCATGTCGAGATTGACGTCCGCGTCCGCNACGGNCCGGAACACCGCCGCCGCCACCCCCGGCTTGTCCGGGCAGCCGACGACCGTCACCTTCGCCTCGCTGACGTCGTGCGCGACGCCACGGATGATGGCCTGTTCCACGAGCTGTGCCTCCGGAATCTCGGTGACCCACGTGCCCGGCTTCGCGTTGAACGACGAGCGGACATGCACGGGGACGCTGTAGCGACGGGCGTACTCGACGCAGCGCAGCATGAGGACCTTCGCGCCGCAGGCCGCCATCTCCAGCATCTCCTCGTAGGAGATCGTGTCGATGCGGCGGGCGTCGGGGACGATGCGCGGATCGGCGCTGAACACGCCGTCGACGTCGGTGTAGATCTCGCACGCGTCGGCGTGCAGCGCCGCGGCGAGCGCGACCGCGGTCGTGTCCGAGCCGCCCCGGCCCAGCGTGGTGATGTCCTTGGTGTCCTGGCTGACGCCCTGGAAACCGGCGACGATCGCGATCGCGCCCTCGTCGAGCGCGGCCCGGATCCGGCCCGGTGTGACGTCGATGATGCGGGCCTTGCCGTGGACCGAGTCGGTGATGACGCCGGCCTGGGAGCCGGTGAACGACCGGGCCTCCGCGCCGAGCGTGGTGATCGCCATCGCCAGCAGGGCCATGGAGATCCGCTCGCCGGCGGTGAGGAGCATGTCGAGCTCGCGGGCGGGCGGCAACGGTGACACCTGCTCGGCGAGGTCGAGCAGCTCGTCGGTCGTGTCGCCCATGGCGCTCACCACGACCACCACGTCGTTGCCGTCGCGGCGCGCCTCGACGACCCGCTCGGCGACCCGTTTGATGCGGTCCGCGTCGGCAACGGAGGACCCACCNAACTTCGCGACCAGGAGCGCCATGGCAGCCAGGTTACCGAGCGCCGACACCTGCCCGCTCCGCTCGCCAGGGATTGCTCCGATGTGACCTGGGTGCATGTCTGCGCAGCGTGCCCGGGGTCCGACCCGCCGC
The DNA here is from genome assembly GCF_001420875.1 of Frankia sp. AvcI1. Lineage (NCBI taxonomy): Bacteria > Bacillati > Actinomycetota > Actinomycetes > Frankiales > Frankiaceae > Frankia > Frankia sp. AvcI1. Next base: position 235,209 of record NZ_LJFZ01000002.1, read on the forward strand.
GACCCTGTCGTCCCGACGACGGCACGCTGGGCGGATCCGATCCGTTGTGCCAGGGTGACGGCACCGACCGCGCCATATCGACCGCGTCCCGCGGTTGGATGCGATGGTCCCCGACGCATCAGTCCAGGAAGGACATCCGCAATGGCAGTCAGCCTCGCCAAGGGTGGCAACGTAAGCCTCACGAAGCAGGCCGCGGAGGCCGGCACCNCCCAGCTCACCGCGCTGAACGTCGGGNTCGGCTGGGACGCCCGCACCACCACCGGCACCGACTTCGACCTCGACGCCTCGGCCATCGGCCTGCGGGCGGACGGCAAGGCCTTCAACGACAGCTACTTCATCTTCTACAACAACCTCGCCTCGCCCGAGGGGGCGATCACGCTGACCGGCGACAACAAGACGGGGCAGGGCGAGGGCGACGACGAGTCCATCATCATCAACCTGCCCTCGGTGCCCGCCGAGATCGAACGGATCGTCGTCCCCGTCTCGATCTATGACGCGGTGAACCGCAGCCAGAACTTCGGCCAGGTGCGCAACGCCTACATCCGGGTCGTCGACCAGGGCGGCAACGAGCTGGTTCGGTACGACCTGTCCGAGGACTACTCCACCGAGACGGTCGTGATCTTCGGCGAGGTCTACCGCAACGGCGCGGACTGGAAGTTCCGGGCCGTGGGCCAGGGCCACAACGACCTCGGTGGCCTGGCCCGCGACCACGGCGTCAGCGTCTGAGCCGCGGGCCGGGGCCGGCGATGCGGGCCTGGCAGGTCGTCGCGCCGGGGCCGATGGGCACGCGCCCGCTGCGCGCGGCCGAGCTGCCCGTGCCCGAACCGGGGCCCGGGCAGGTCCGGCTGCGCGTCGACGCGTGCGGCGTGTGCCGCACCGACCTGCACCTCGCCGAGGGCGACCTCGTGCCGCACCGGCCGCGCACCGTGCCGGGGCACGAGGTCGTCGGCCGGGTCGACGCGCTCGGCCCCGGGGTGCCGGCGGCGGTGGACGCAGGTCCGCCGGGGGTGCGCCTGGGCGACCGGCTGGGCGTGGCGTGGCTCGCCTCGACCGACGGGACCTGCGCCTACTGTGCCCGCGGCGCGGAGAATCTCTGCCCCGCGTCGACCTACACCGGCTGGGACGTCGACGGCGGGTACGCCGAGTACGTCTGCGTCCGCGCCGACTACGCCTACCGGCTGCCCNCCGGCTACAGCGACGCCGAGCTCGCCCCGCTGTTGTGCGCCGGCATCGTCGGCTACCGGGCGCTGCGGCGGGCGGCACTGCCCCCCGGCGGCCGGCTGGGTATCTACGGCTTCGGCGCGTCCGCGCATCTCGCCGCCCAGGTGGCGATCGCCCAGGGGGCGCGGGTCCATGTGCTGACCCGCTCGGCCCGCGCGCAGGCCCTGGCCCTCGAACTCGGCGCGGCGTCCGCGGCCGGGGCGTACGACGCGCCGCCCGAGCCGCTGGACGCGGCGGTGCTGTTCGCGCCGGTGGGCGAGCTGGTGCCGGTGGCGCTCGCGGCGCTCGACCGCGGCGGCACCCTGTCGGTGGCGGGCATCCACCTCAGCGACATCCCGCCACTCGTCTATGCCGACCACCTGTTTCAGGAGCGCGACCTGCGCAGCACGACCGCGAACACCCGGGCCGACGGCGCGGAGTTCCTCGCGATCGCCGCCGAGCACCGGCTGGCGGTGACGGTGTCGCCCTACCCGCTCGACGCCGCCGACCAGGCCCTCGACGATCTCGCCGCCGACCGGGTCACCGGCGCGGCCGTCCTGCTGCCCTGACGGCGGCCGGGCGGGGCCAGCCCGGACCGGCCAGCCCGGACCGGCCAGCCCGGACCGGCCAGCCCGGACCGGCCAGCCCGGACCGGCCAGCCCGGACCGGGCGGTCCGGACCGGGCGGTCCGGGGCCAGGGCGGCCCCTACCGGCCGGTCAGGACGCGCGGGCGGCCCCTGGCGCCCCGGTCAGGACGCGCGGGCGGGCAGCCGACGCAGCAGCACCGTGCCCGCGAGGGTGAGGGCCGCGGCCGTCGCCACCTCACGGGGCAGCCGGTGGCGGGCCTCGTTCTGGATCTTCTCGTGGAAGCGGTCGAACCTGCTCGGCCAGGGACTGGAGCCGACGAAGTACCGGCCCACCTTGTCGGTGTCGGGCAGGCAGGCGCCGGTCATGCCGGCGAGGACGGCCAGGCGCCGCCCGGCCGGGGCCGACGCGGTCAGCAGGGCCATGGCGGCGAGCCCGGCGACCCCGTCCCGGCGCGCGATCGGCAGCCACTCCGACTCGGTGTTCGGGCCGGTGCCCCAGTGCGGCAGCGCGTCCATGGCGAGATGCGAGAGGAATCCGGCGGCCAGGGCGGGCACGGGATGCCGGATCGCCATACCCACGAAGGCGCCCGCGGGGACATGCGAGCTGATGATCATACGGTGGACCTCCTGATGGACGGTGTGGACCGGCCGCCCCTAACCATGCCGCCCGGCTCCGCGTCCGCGGACCGCGGGGGTCGGCATCGGTCCTGGTACCGGCCCGCACCGTGGTCGTCATGTGATCCGTAGGAATGGCCGGAGGGGCGAACGTATCGGGCATATGCACGTGCGAACGCTCCGCTGGATGAACGTTCCGAGGCGATCGCCGACGACCGTTCGGACGCCGGTGCCGACGCGCGTCCGAAAGCGTGGGCGGACGGGATGGCGAAAGCGCGCGCACATGCTCGCGCGAGTGCACATGATGGGCACATGGGCGCGCGGCGTAGCATCTGGGTGCACAGCNCAGCGAGGCGTTGCAGATCCACACATCGATGGTCGGTGGCAGTCGAGCTTGGTGGCGGAAAGTGACCACATGTGCGGACGGTGACCGGGGGCAGTGGGGAGGTGTCGAGTGATCTCCAGGGGGAAATCCGGTCCACCCGGAGGCGGGCCGGCCCCCGGGGAGGCGACCCAGGGGCGTGCGCGGGCACGACGGCACCTGAGCGGCCTGGATGGATAGGTGGATCCGAGGCGTGCGGACCTGCCCCCTACGTGATGCCTGTGATCTTGGCGCCGCCCTGCCCCCGGGCGTCGTCATCTCGGTGGCCTGGCGGTTGGACGGCGCCGGCCGGATCATCGGCGGAATGCTGCCCCGCGGGCATCCGCAGGGCGGTCCGCAGGGCAAGCGGGTCCTGCACGGGGAGGGTGTCTGGGCGGCCGAGATGTTCCCCCGGGACCGGGAGATCACCACGGAGCTCGACCTGGTCGAGCCCGGTTCCGCGGCCCGCCCCGCCCGGCTCGTGGTGCACGGCCCGGAGCGGGACATCGTCGGCTACGTGGACCAGCCGTGGCTGCCCGCGGACCGGCTGGCCCGGCTGACGACCGGCATGCGGCGCGACGCCCGCCAGATCCGGATCCGGGCGGCCGGCCGGATCTGGTGGATCAGGGCGACGAAGGTCTTCGGCGTGCGGGTCAGCCGCGACCACGGGGTGGATGTCTACCGCACCCGTGGCCTGCATGCCGTGTTCAGCGCCGAGNCCGACCACCTCGATGTCAGCGTCGTCCTGCTGACCCTCGCCTCGATCCCCAGCTCGACGTACGCGCCCATCCTCGGCTTCTGACCGGGGGTCGAGCCGAGGGTCCCGGGCCCCGGGGCCGGTGGGTCAGGCGTTGACGACCCGGCGTCCCTCGAAGGCGCGGCCGAGGGTCACCTCGTCGGCCCACTCCAGGTCGCCGCCCATCGGCAGGCCGCTGGCCAGTCGGGTGACCCGCAGCCCCATCGGCCCGATCTGGCGGGCGAGGTAGGACGCGGTGACCTCACCCTCGGTGTTCGGGTCGGTGGCGAGGATCAGCTCCGTCACCGTGCCGTCGGCCAGCCGTGCGACGAGTTCGCGGATGTGCAGGTCGTCGGGCCCGACCCCGCCGATCGGGTTGATCGCCCCGCCGAGCACGTGGTACCGCCCGCGGAACTCCCGGNTGCGCTCGATCGCGACGACGTCCTTGGGCTCCTCGACCACGCAGATCAGGGCCTGGTCGCGGCGGGGATCGGCGCAGATCCGGCACAGCTCCGACTGGGCGACGTTGAAGCAGCTCCGGCAGAACCGGACCTTGTCCTTGACCTCGGTCAGCGCGGTCGCCAGCCGGCGGACGTCCACCGGGTCGGCGGCCAGCAGGTGGAACGCGATCCGCTGGGCGCTCTTGGGGCCGATGCCGGGCAGCCGCCCGAGTTCGTCGATCAGATCCTGGACGATGCCCTCGTACATCGATGCTCCCGCCCGTCAGCCCAGTCCGGGACGACCGGGACCGCGCGGCCCCGCCGCGCCGCCGCCGGCCAACAGGCCGCCGAGATCACCCAGACCGCCGAGCGCCCCACCGGCCCCACCTGCAGCGGTGGCCCCACCGAGCCCGCCGCCGGCGAGCCCGCCTGCGCCCAGTCCGCCCGTGAGCGAGCCCATCCGTTCCGCGGCGAGCCGGTGCGCGTTGGTGGTCGCGTCGCGGACCGCCGCGAGGATCAGATCGGCGAGTGTCTCGGTATCCTCCGGATCGACCGCCTCCGGGCTGATCGTGAGGTCGACGAGCTCGCCGCCGCCGTTGACGGTGGCCCTGACCAGGCCACCGCCGGCCGTGCCGTCCACCCGGGCGGAGGCGAGCTCCTCCTGGGCCGACAGGAGCGCGGCCTGCATCTTCTGCGCCTGCTGGAGGATCTGCCCCAGATGGGCNCCACCCCCGGCGGGCAGTCCACCGCCGGCCGGNGTCCCATCGCCGGCGGAGGTCTGCGAGTTCGACATGTCGACGAGCCTACTTTCCCGTCAGCTTGTCGGGATCTGTTCGATGACCGTGGCGCCGAGCCCGGTCCGCAGCAGGGACATCGCCGCCTCCGCACCGCCGCGGGCCCCGCCCACCTGCCCCGGGGCATCATCGTCATCGAGGGACGGCTCGTCGTTGACCGGCGGCGCGGCGGGCGTGCCGCCACCCCCCGCCGAACCGTGCCCGCCGACCCCGATCGGGCCAGCGCCGCCCTCGCCACCTCCCGCCCAACCGGCGCCACCCCTCGCCGCGGCACCCCCGCCGCCGGCGCCCTGACCGGCGGCGCCCTGAGCAGCGGCGCCCTGATCCGCGGCACGGTGCACGCCGACATGGTGGCGCGCGCCGTTCCAGTCGGTGCTGTTCTGCGCGACGCCGTTCCGGCCCAAGCTGTTCGGTCCGGCGTTGTTNGGTCCGGCGCCGTTACGGCCCGTGCTGTTCTGGCCGGCTGCATGCGCACCGGCCCCGCGCTGTTCGACGATGCCGTGGGCGTCACCGGACCCCTGGCCGCGGTCGCCGTAGTAGGTACCGCTGCCGCCGTCCTCGAGGTGTTCGTGGGTCGGCGGGGTGGGCTCGGGGAATCGGGTGTTGTCGCTGCGCCGGCCCAGGTGATGATCCCCGCCCGACTCCCCACCACGGCCGCGCCAGCCGTCGTCGGCCACGCCTTGCCCGGGTCCGCCTTGCCCGGGTCCGCCTTGCCCGGGTCCGCCTTCCCCGGGTCCGCCCACGGGGCCGTGTGCGCCGGTCGCCCGACCGGCGTCCCCGTCGTCGGCGCGCGGCACGCCACCGCCCGGACCGGGCGCCCAGCCCGTCGGGGCGGGCGGCCGGCCGCCGGCGTCCACGCCGCCAGGTCCCTCCCCGGGGCGCGCGTGACCCGAGTGATCCTGCTGGTCCGGGTGACTTCCGCCGCCCGGCCCCTGCCAGTGTCCCGACACGGGTTGCCCTGGCCCGGGTTGGCCTGGAGCGGGCCCACCGGCTCGGCCGCCCGCCGCCGGGGCTGGCCCACCGCCACCGAAGCGCTGGTCCGGGCCGGCCCAGGCGGGTCCTGATCCCGGCTGGCCACCGAAGCCCCCGCCGGGCGGCGGCCCCCCGACCGGTCGGCCGCCGCCGCGTCCGGGACCGGAGCCTCCCGCGGGCCCCACGCTGACTCGCCAGGTTCCGCCGATCTTCTCGGCCAGGGCGGTGCAGAACACCTCGGCGTTGTTGCCCTGCCCGAACATCCGTCCCATCGTGGGGCTGGCGAAGGCGAGCACCACCTCGTCACCGCGCACATCGGCGACGGTCGCGTGGTCCTTCAGGATCGCGTGCGTCTTGCGACTGCGACGGCTGGCGAGCTGGAGGACCTCGTCCCACAGCATCCGCAGGCCAGCGGCGTCGATCCGCCCGCCGCCCGGACCGACCCCGCCGCCCTGCCCAGCCGCAGCGCCCTGCNCGGCACCGGCACTCTGCCCGGCGCCAAGACCGTGCCTGGCCCCGGCACCCTGCCCAGTTCCTGGGCCCTGCCCGGCTCCGGCACCCTGCCCGGTCCCTGCGCCCTGCCTCGCCCCGGGGCCGCCGCCGGCTCCGGGCTGCGGGCCGAAACCGGCGCCTGCCGGCGGCGGTCCGCCGTAGCCGGCTCCGCCGGTCGGTGCACCCGGTCCTGCGCCACCCCCCACCGGAGCCGCGTCCCACGATCCGCTGGCCGGCCCCTGGGAAGCGGGAGCCGCGGCGGCGCGTGCCGAGTGGGCGGGTGCCGGCCGAGCGGGCGACGCCGTCCGTGCGGGGGCCGCTGCCTCGTCCGGGCCAGGCGGGCCGGNCATGCCACGCGGGCCATCCGGGCCGTTGACACCGCCGAACGGGGAACTGCCTGCCGCCGGGTCCGGGCCGAAGCCGGGCGCCGAGGCCGGGTGAGCGGCCGCCGAGTCGGGAGCGGCGAGCACGGAACGGCGTTCCAGCCGTTCCAGCCGGGTCAGCAGCGCCGCCGGGTCCGCGGAGGCCGCGGGCAGCAGCGCGCGGGCGAGGATCAGCTCGAGCATCAGCCGTGGGCTCGTCGTGCCCCGCATCTCGACCAGGCCGCCGTGCAGCACGTCCGCCGTGCGGGACAGCTCCGCGGGGCCGACCGCGGCGGCCTGCGCGCGCATCCGGTCGATCTGGTCCGGGGAGAAGGATTCCAGCAGCCCGCGGGCGTCGGCGTCCGGGACGGCCGCCATGATGATCAGGTCGCGGAGCCGGTCGAGCAGGTCGGTGGCGAAGCGCCGCGGGTCGTGGCCGGCGGAGACGACCTTGTCGACGACGGTGAACAGGGCGGCGCCGTCGTGCCGGGCGAGCGCGTCGACGGTCTCGTCGAGCAGGACCCCGTCGGTCATGCCGAGAAGGGCTACCGCGCGGTCGTAGTGCAGACCGTCGTCGTCCGCCCCGGCGAGGAGCTGGTCGAGGACGGACAGCGAGTCCCGAACCGATCCCGCTCCGGCCCGCACGACCAGTGGCAGCACCGTCGGGTCGACGGTGACGCCCTCCTGCTCGCAGATCGACGCCAGGTGCGTGCGCAGCACGCCTGGCGGAACGAGCCGGAAGGCGTAGTGGTGGGTGCGGGACCGGATCGTCGGGATGACCTTGTCCGGCTCGGTGGTGGCGAAGACGAACTTCAGGTACGGCGGCGGCTCCTCGACGACCTTCAGCAGGGCGTTGAACGCCGCGGCCGTCACCATGTGCGCCTCGTCGACCACGAACACCTTGAACCGGGCCGACGCGGGGGCGAAGAAGGCCCGTTCGCGCAGATCTCGGGCATCGTCGACGAGGCCGTGGGAGGCCGCGTCGATCTCGGTGACGTCCATCGAGGCGCCGGTGCGGATGCCGACGCACTCGTCGCATACGCCACAGGGCTCGGGGGTGGGGCCCTGCTCGCAGTTCAGCGAGGCGGCGAGGATCCGGGCCGAGGACGTCTTGCCGCAGCCCCGCGGGCCGCTGAACAGGTACGCGTGGTGCAGCCGGCCGGTTCGCAGAGCCTTGCGCAGCGCGTCGGTCACGTGTTCCTGGCCGACGACCTGGGCGAAGGTCGCGGGACGGTACCGGTTGTACAACGCTGTGCTCACTGGCCTGCTCCGCGTGCTCGACGAGACGATCGGCGAAACGAGAGGACCCCCCNCACACCCGTCAGAGCCCGCTTACCCTTGCTGCCTTCCGGCCCTGGGGGGGTTCACGAGGGTAACGCCGCACGAGGGGTCTGCTCCGCAGTCTAGCCCGCCCAGGACGATCATGAATCTGGAGGTCCTCCACCTCACCCGAACCGGCCGCCACTCCAGCCCGACCCCCTCCGTCCCGCGCTCGTTCCTTGCCTATCCAGAGGGATAAATCGGACACGAAACCCTCTGGATAGACGAGGAAGCGGCCGAGCGCCGGACGGGCGAGGGCAGGGCGTACGTCGGGCACGCGTGGGGAGTGGACGCCGGCGCGGGCGGCACGGCACCGACCGGAGCGGCGGCCCGATGGCGGGACCCGTGGGACGCTGGCGCCGTCGCGGGTCCGGCTCGGCCGACCCCGNGTCCACGGATCGGCGACGATCAGATAGTCTCATCGACGGAGGATTCGCCTAGTGGCCTAGGGCGCACGCTTGGAAAGCGTGTTGGGGGCAACCCCTCGAGAGTTCGAATCTCTCATCCTCCGCAGTGATCGCTTCGGGCGCTTTCCTCGGCTACCAGCGGGAATCTCGCCCTTGTCAGCCGAAACGACCCCCTCCGCGGGTTCGGTGCCCACCTGGTGCGCCCGCGCCGCGCGGAGCGGGGCACCGCCGCCGCCACCGCTTCGGNCGCCTCCTGGCCGGACGAGCGCAGCAGGTGGACGTACAGGTTCCCGGTGATTGACGTCGAGCTGTGCCGCATCCGCTTCGACACGAGAGCAAGATCCATGCCTTCGGCGAGCTGGATCGACGCCGACGAGTGCCGCAGATCGTGGAGCCGTCGGCGGGACAGCATCGACCAGCCGAGCTCCGCATCCACCCCGATGTCGACCGGCAGGGGAGCGGCGAGCGTCAGCCGCGCCCGGGTGCCGCTCATCGGTACGGCGGACACGACGGTGACCTCCCCGACCGGCTCGCGGTCGACGTACAGCGTCCAGGTCCCCACCGGCTCCCGGTAGCGCATCCCGACCACGATCTCGGTGGCACCGGCCGCCGCTGGCATCCGCGCCGTTGTGCACAACCCGTGTGGCGGGCGATCTGCAACAGTCATCAGCCGGTCGAGCAGCACCCTGCCCCGATTACCCCGCCGTCATGACACGGGGAGCATCGGCACACAAAAGAGAAGCCCGCATCTACCCGGCAGCGGCGGCAGGATGGGGGCGCACGGCGCGCAGGTAGCTGTACACGGTCTCCCGGCCGATCCCAACTGCCGGGCCAGGTCGGACTTCCGCTTACCGGCCGTCGAACGGCCCGCCGGGTCCAGCACAGCCGGTGCGAACCTGTCGCCGACATGACAGGTACCGGTGCCGAGTGGCTGGCCTTTCTTGGCAGACCATCAGGCCTGTAAAACGCAGGTGTAATACCCGTGAACCCTGACCAGGTTGACGGGAATGCGCAGATCCGGCTGCGGGCCCTCTCGCCTCACACTCTTTCGACACCCGACACCCGACACCCGACACCCGATGCCCGATGCCCGATGCCCGAGCGCGAGCCGCGAACGCGGGACCGTGTTGCGCCGACTCTGGCTGTGCTGACATCGGTGTGCGCCGAAATCTACCTGCGCCACCATCCATGTGCGTCGCCAACAGGACGGCCACGTGCCGCAAAATTCACGCCCCGCCGGCCGATGTCGACCAGTGCGGGAGAACAGGAGAGCACGATCATGCGACTGTCAATCCGTCTTGCGACGGCATCGTTCATCTGCCTGGTGGCGACGATGCTCGCCGCCTCGGCGGCCTCGGCCGCGCCAAGAACCTGGGTCAACACGGCGACCTCGAAGTGCCTGGACAGCAACGGTAAAGGGGCCGTCTACGCCCTCGGCTGCAACGGTGGCCCCTACCAGTCCTGGGTGAGTAGCCAGCTGAACTTCGGCGACCAGATTCAGGACGTCAGGACCGGACGGTGCCTGGACAGCAACGGTGCCAAGCGTGTCTACACACTGCCCTGCAACGGCGGTAGTTATCAGCAGTGGCAGGTGACCGACCAGGGCCCGTTCGGTTACCAGATCCAGAATGTGGCAACCGGCTTCTGTCTCGACAGCAACGGCGGCGGTTCGGTGTACACCCACGTCTGCAACGGAGGAAATTACCAGCGATGGCACTGATTTCGGCCAGCCGGATCCGGGATTCTGGATGAAGAGAAAGACTCACGTCTGGAATCTGTAGGGGCCGGTGGGTGAGGTNCCCGCCGGCCCCCCGGCACGGGATGGGCGGCGCCGGTTTACGTAGTCGTTCTGCTATCACGCCGTACACCGTTGGACACCTTCGCGGGCATCCCAGGGGATATCCGCCAGACACTCCCCGCAGGGAGTGCATCGGGCCAAGAGATCCACGGCACGATGGAGGATTCTTCCGGGCTTGCCGATGCATGTACCTGGAACAGGCGCATCGCGGGGTATACCCCCGAACGCCAATCGCCGTCCCACCCGGAATCCCCGGCGGGACGGCGGCACCCCGTGGGGTCAGTCGATCATCTGGACGTGGTAGAGCTCGCCGCCCGAAGCGCTGTATGGGCCGAGTCCGCTCTCGCCACCCGGCCGGCGGCGTCCCGCGCGGCGATCCCGCGCGCGCCGGCCAGGTGGTGAGGGCTACCACTCCCTGGCCGGGGGACGTGGGGACGTGGGGACGCGGACCGGGCGCGACCCCGATCCTGCGGGCTGGCTCGCCGGGCTTGTCTGCCCTCCGACGCCCAGCGCGACCATGCGCCGACGCACGTCGACGACGATCACGGCTTCCGGGCGACCCCGCCGTAGAGGCCCACCTGTGCGTCGAGCAGGCTCATCGAGTCGTCATCGTCGGGTCGCCAGCGGTGCGCGACGAGCAGGCCCGGGTCGACCAGCTCCAGCCCATCGAACAGGCGTTCCACCTCGGCGCGACTGCGGAGCTGGAACGGCACCCCCCGCTGTCGATAGGCGGCCGCGAACTCCTCGGCGCCCGGGTCGAAGTCGGCGGTCCCGTGGGTGAGGACCAGGTAGCTGCCCGAGGGCAGCGCGTCGACGAGGCGGCGCACGATCCCGTAAGGATCATCCTCGTCGGGGAGGAAATGAAAGATCGCGACAAGTGACAAGGCGAGCGGCCGGGACAGATCCAGGGTCTTCTGCAGTTCGGGCGAGTCCAGGATCGCGGCCGGGTCGCGCAGGTCCGCGTCGACATAGGCGGTCCGGCCCTGCGGGGTGCTGGTCAGCAGTGCCCGGGCGTGGGTGAGCACGATCGGGTCGTTGTCCGCGTAGACGACCCGAGTGTCAGGCGCGACGGCCTGGGCCACTTCATGCAGGTTCGGCGACGTCGGGATTCCCGTCCCGATGTCGAGGAACTGGCGAATCCCGGCGTCGGCGGCCAGATGGCGGGTCGCCCGCGTCATGAAGGCCCGGTTCACCCGGGCGGTCACCCGCGCGTTCGGGAAGGCGGCGATCGCCTGCTCGGCGGCCTCCCGGTCGGCGGGAAAGTTGTCCTTTCCGCCGAGGTAGTAGTCGTACATCCGAGCTGCGTGTGGCCTGTCCGTCCGCAGCGTCGCCCCCACCCGGTCCGTGTCCGCACCTGGGTCTGCCATCGCCCCTGCCCCCTTACACAAATGCCGTCAGGCGATCACCCTAACGACATGGAACGGGACGGGTCGCGCGGATACCCGCGTATCGCCCAGATCCGAGATCATGGTGGGAAGGGCAAGGGTGGCGCATGAAGAGCGACAACGACCTGATCAGGCCCTTCACCAGTAACTCGCAGATCTGGTGGTCACGAGGCGANNCGCGCGACGAGGTCGACTATTGGCTGGGTAGCCAGCCGAGTTACTGCCCGCCCTGGGCGCTGATCCCGATGGCGACGGCCCAACAGGTCGTCCGGGCGAACTTCACGACCGGNGAACGACCCGACACCGTCGAGTGGGCGCAGCCGTAGTTCTCCTGCTACGTGGCCNCTCGCCCCGAGCGGTGCATGCGGATGCCGTCGATCTTGTTGGTGCTGGTCACCCGCGACATGAAGATCCGCCACCGGTTGGNTGAGAAGCGCCTGTTCCTCGCGCATGCTGTGGAAGGTGTTCTCCTCATGAAGGCCGGGAGCATGACCAGGTGGGACATGCTGCGCATGGTTGTCCAGCATTGGGAAGCTCAATCCGCTTACGGAGCTTCCTGGCCCCTGGGTTCGGTCCCTGACGCGCGCAGGCATCGGCGCTGCCCACGTTGCCCGCCACCGAGGGCTGACAGGTCGGGTTTGGTCGTCGACCTTCGGAGGGTCTCTCCCTGTTCTGCTTTCCCTGTCGTGGGCTGTCCCTCCGTCCCGGCCCGGAAACACGGCGCAGGACGGCCAGCCTGCGCGCCCCGCCAGACGTCGGGCAGCACCGACCCTCCGCGGCGCCGCGGAGTCGTCGTGGAGGGAGCCGTGTGCCATTCTGCGTCATCCGGCGGGACGAGTGCAGCCAGTCGCGGAGACTGGACAGGGTACCGTCCAACCGTCGGGGGGGGTACGTCCTGTTTCGACGGGTCAAGATTGCTACCCGTTTGTTACACGACCTGCTGACGTGGCGGAAGGGCGCACGGCCATCCGTCTCGTCGTGGTGGGAGTGTTGTCGATCACTCCTCGATTCCCACGGCGGCGAGCTGGGCGGTGTCGACCTTCTCCCCGCGACCTTCGTTACGGAAGAGCGTGAGGGCGGTGACGGCGGTGGCGACCATCAGTGCGGCGCTGATGAGGAAGCCCAGGCGGTAGCCGTCGCTCAACGCGTGCTCCAGGCGCGGCGGGTCGTGCCGGGCGAGCAGGCTGGCGGTGTGGCGCGTGGCGAAGGTGGAGATGAACGCCAGCCCGAGGGCGCCGCCCAGCGTGCGGCTGACGTTGAGCATCGCCGCGGCTATGCCGTTCTGGTGGCCGGGAACGCCCGACACCGCCGCGATCGTCATCGGGATCCACATCAGCGAGAAGCCGAAGCTGACCACCAGGGAGGGAAGGATGATGCCGGACACCAGGCCGCGCTCGGGGGTGATGCGGGAGAACAGGGCCAGNCCGACCGCGGACACGGTCGCTCCGGCGACGAGCACCCAGCGCACTCCCAGTTTNGGGATCAGCGGCGGCACAATGCCGGCGAAGATCACCAGTGTGGCGGTGAGTGGAAGGTAGGCCAGGCCGGTCTTGAGGGACGAGTAGTGCAGCACGTTCTGCATGTAGAGCGAGGTGAAGAAGAAGAGCGCGAACATGGCCGCGGAGGTGAGCGCCTGCACCGTGTTCGCGGCCGACAGGGACCGGATTCGGAAAAGTGAGAACGGAACCAGCGGTTCTTTGCTGATTTTCGTCTCATGCACGATGAAGTAGGCGATGACCACCACCGTGAGCGCGAAGAGCGAGATTGTTCGGGCCGAGCCCCAGCCATGCGCATCGGTCTGAATGACGGTGTAGGCGAGCAGGCTCGCGCCGATGGTGGAGGCCACCGCACCGACCGCGTCGAACCGCTGGTGTCGGTGCGTGGGCCGGTCCGGCGGCAGCACGCGCAGGGCGCTGACGAGCAGGACCGCCGCAACGGGCAGGTTGATGAAGAAGATCCAACGCCAGCCGGGCCCGTCGACGAGGACACCGCCAAGAATCAGGCCGAGCGACGCGCTCAGCGCGCTGGTCGTTCCCCAGACGCCGAGGGCTCGGTTGCGCGGCGGTCCCTGCGGGAAGATCGACGCGATCATGGCCAGGGTCATCGGGGACACGAAGCCCGCGGCGAGGCCCTGGACGGCGCGGGCGGAGATGAGCGACGTCTCCCCCTGCGACAGGCCCGCGCCAAGCGAGGCCACGGTGAAGGCCAGCATTCCGGTGAGGAACACCCGCCGCCGGCCGAGCAGGTCACCGGCCCGGCCGCCGAGCAGGAGGAAGCCGCCGAACAGCACCGTGTACGCGTTGACCACCCAGGCGAGGTTGCNGGCCGAGAAACCGAGATCATCGCGGACGGCGGGCAGTGCGACGTTCACCACGGTCATGTCCAGCGCCTCNAGCAGCTGCGCCAGGCACAGGACGAGCAGGGCGACCGTGTGCCGGTTCGTCCAGACGAAGGCGTCGTCGCGCCCGGCCGTCTCCTCGGCCCACTCGGCGACGGCTGGTGGAGGCAGGCGAAGAGCTGGCGCCGACTGGCTGTCCATGTCACTCCAAGCAGGTCTACGGAGGTCGAGCAGGTCTTCGGGCGTCGGGTAGGTCCACGAGCTGGGTGGGTCTGCGGGCGGGGCGAGTCTGCGGGCGGGATGGGTCTACGGGCGGGTTGGGTCTACGAGCGTTGACCGAATCATGGCACGCCAGGACTGATCGGTCAACGCTCGTAGGCCGAGATGTGGGTGCGGCGCCGTCGCGTTCCCGAGTAAGCCGGTCGGATTTGTCTGTCGTGACCGCTGCGCCCNGCGGCCGGGCGGGACCCATCCCGGGTTCAGGGCGGCCACAAGCCGCCGGTCGGAGGATGGCGGCCCGGACGACGGCTGTGGCCGTGCCATTCATCCGATGTGGAGGCTCCTCTGATGACGCTGAGCGTGGAGTCGCATCTGCCGAGTTGTCCAATGGAACGGAGCTCACCGTTCGAGCCGCCCCCCGGTTATGCCCGGGCGCGTTCCGAGGCGCCGATCACGAAGGTGCGCCTCGTCGACGGCAGCACTGGTTGGTTTGTCACCGGCCACGCGCTCGTGCGTCGTCTGTTGAACGACCCGAAGGTCAGCAAGAACGGTCTGCGGCCGGGCTACCCNCCGCTGGTGCCGGACCAGGAGGCCCTGGTGCGCGGGCAGAAGGGCTTCCTGGTCTGGATGGATCCGCCGGACCACACCATGTACCGGCGCATGCTCGCCGGCGAGTTCTCGGTGAACACGCTGGAGAGACTGCGACCGCACGTGGAGCACATCGTCAACGAGTGCATCGACCAGTTGCTTGACGCCGGTCCTCCGGCCGACCTCGTGCAGGTGCTGTCGCTGCCGGTCCCGACGATGACGATCTGCGAACTGCTCGGTGTGCCCTACACCGACCGCCAGCTGTTCCAGGAAAGCACCGCGGCGACGGTGAACCTCCGGACCACCCAGGAGGAGCGCAACCGGACGGTGGCCGAACTGCGTCAGTGCGCGACTCGAGCTGGGGATCGTCTACCCCACGCTCTTCCGGCGGCTCCCGGGCCTGCGCGCCGCGCTGCCGATGCGCTGGGCGCCGACCGTCTTCGAGCAGGACGAGGACGGACTGGTGAGGACGGGCTGGTGGTGCTGCTGACGGAGGACCCGCCCGAGGAGCGGCGCCAGGAGGTGATCGACGCCGCCGGCTCGTGCCCGGCGCAGGCGATCCTCGTCGACGGCGAGTAGTGAGGACACGGCGAGTAGTGAGGCCCACGGCGAGTAGTGAGGTCGACGGCGAGTAGGAGCCGAACGCGCGGCGAGGCCGGCGGCCGGGTGCTGTCCGGCCGGGGTGCTACCCGGTCGGGAGGTCGTTGACCAGGAGCCGGACGCAGGGGCGCAGCAACTGGCGGATCTGTGCCGGGTCGGCGGCGGTGAGCTCGTCGAGTTCGAGGAGCACCCGGCCGATGACCACGCCCAGCAGGATGGTGCTCACCAGGCCGCTGCGGACCGCCGCGTCGTCGGCGGAGATGACCTCCTGCACGCCCTTGAGTTGGCCACCCAGCGACGTCCGCACCGCGTCGGCCGCCTCGGGGTGCGTCAGCATCGATCGCAGCATCGCCAGCGCGGCGGTCGGCTCCTGGGTGAGGCGGTCGGTGAGGGTGTCCAGCAGGTACTCGGTCAGCTCCTCCGGGGAGTCCGGTGCGGCTGCCTCCTCCTGCAGGCAGGCGGCGTGCGAGAACAGCTCGGCCTTGGAGCCGAAGTAGCGCATGACGAGCCCGGGATCCGTGCTGGCCCGGGTCGCGACCGCTCGGATGGTGGTGNGGTCGTAGCCGTGCTNGGCGAACAGCTCGCGGGCGGCGTGCAGGATGCGCGACTCGGTCTGACGGCGGCGTTCGGCGCGGGTGGAGCTGGCTGGCGATGTGGAGCTGGCTGGCGATGTGGAGCTGGCTGGCGATGTGGAGCTGGCTGGCGGGGTGGAGCTGGCCGGCGGTAGAGCCATGAACCGAGGTTACGTGCTCGCCGTCGGCGGGCCCACCGGTCTCGGGCGGGCCTGCGGGTGGTGAGTGGGCCTACGGGTGTTGACCGGCTCGTTAAGCTGTGTGATCGTCGGCGACCCGGTCTCGATCGTCGTGCTGTCCCGCGTCGACACCTATGAGATCAAGCGGCGGCTCAACGAGAAGATCACCGCCGAGTTCAGGGCCCGCGGGGGGGCGGGTGTCGAGNGTCGTCGGCGACTACAGCTTCGCCGGCGTCCCGTTGCTCCTGCTCCACCATCGGGGCCGCCGATCGGGAGCGGAGCGGGTCAACCCACTTCAGTACCGCGTCCGGCGGGACGGTCACATCGTCTTCGCCACCAACGGCGGCTCGCCGACCCACCCGCACTGGTACCTCAACGTGCACGCGCTGCGGCACGCGCTCGTGCCGCTGGTCAGCCTGTCGGCGTGGGTCTTCGGTGCGTTGCTCACCGGCGCGGTNGTGGTCGAGACGATGTTCAGCAGACCGGGCCTCGGTCGGGTGATGGCCACCCTTCCGACCTGGCCCCATCCGCCTCGGGTCTTTCTGTCGGACCGCGCTCCTAGCCTGAGCGCTGTCCCGGGGTGCAACGCCGGAGGGCGCGGAGACCACCGGGGTTGNGTGTGGTGCGGCAGGCCGGCATCACCGCTGGTCAGGAAGGCGATCAGGCAGGCGGTGAGCCTGGGCGCGCTTGCCTGATCGTCCGGCCCTGGGGGTGCGCAGCGTCAGTGTCGTCCGGTGCCGGGAGGTCCGCCGGGCCGGCCGGGCGCGGGCGACCAGCTCGCGGATGCGGGCGCTGACCTCGTGCGGTCGTTCCAGGATGACCGCGTGCCCCGCGCCCTTCTCGACCGAGAGCTCGGCCCTGGGCAGGGCCTCGGCCAGNGTCCGGCTGTGCTCCAGCGGGGTCATGACGTCGGCGTCGCCGACGAGCAGGAGGGTGGGAACCTCGCGCAGCACACCGGCGGCCGCCAGCCGATCGTGGTCGAGCAGGGTGGGCAGGAAGGCGCCGACCACGGGAATCGGGGTGTTCGCGATCATCTCCTCCAGCGAGTCGACGACCGGCTCCGGCACCCGGGTCACGCCGAACCCGAGCCGCCGGGTCAGCGCCCGCGACGCGCTGCTCCCCCGCCAGCGGAGCCGTTCCAGTAGGGACGGGGCGTGCTGCAACCCGACGGCCACCCCGGGCAGGACCCGCCGCGCCGCCGCGGTGACGGTCGCCGGCAGCCCGAACGCCAGGCGGGCCAGCTCGCCCGCGCTCGTGGACAGCAGGGCCACCGCGATGATCCGGTCGCCGAACAGCTCCGGGTGTGTCTCCGCCAGGCCGAGAACGGTCATCCCGCCCATCGAATGTCCGATGAGCACGACCGGGCCGGTCGGCACCCGGTCGTCGAGGACCCGGTGTAGGTCGTCGGCAAGCTGGGCGATGGTGCAGTGCTCGACGTCGGACGGGCCGGACCGGCCGTGCGCGCGCTGGTCGTAGCAGACCGTGCGGCCCAGGTCGGCGAGGTCTCGGCGTTGGAAGTGCCAGGCGTCCGCGGTCATACAGAAGCCGTGGACGAAGACCAGGGTCAGCGCCGCGTCCGGTGGCCCGGCCTCGGTGACGTGCAGCCGCACCCCGTCGGACGCGGTCACGGTCGTCTCCCGGGTGGCGTGCGCCTCGGCCACCGCGGACTTCGTCGCCCGCCACGCTCGCCTTCGGCGCCGTTCCTGTTCCGGGCCCTGTTCCTGCTCCGGACGCCGTGCTCGGGGGCGTCGTGGGCGCCGTTTCCCGGGCGGTTCGGCCGCACCTCGCTCACTCTGAGCCACCAGAACCACCCTCGCCATCCCCTCGCGCCCTGCTCAGGCACGTCATGCCCGGAGAAGCATGGATTAAAAGGTTATCGGCGGTAAGCGAGGAGGGAGAAAGTGCCGGCAGGGCCGTCGGCCCGGGGTCCGTGCCGACGGGCTACGCCGTTCAACGCCGACCGGCGCTGCCGTGCGTCAGCCGATCGGCGCCGCCGCGCGCCGGCCGGCCGGCAGCGCCGCGGCAGCGCGGTCGAAACGGATGGCGCGGTCGTAGGCCTCGCGGGCGTCGAGGAGCTGCTCCCAGTGTTCCGCCACCCAGGCGCAGGCGATCGCCATGGGCTCCAGCATGCTGCGGCCCAGCGCGGTCAGCTCGTATTCGACGCGGACGGTGGTCGTGCCGTTCAGGACGGTTCGGGTGAGCAGGCCGTCCCGTTCGAGGGAGCGCAGCGAATGGGTGAGCACCTTGGGAGTTATCCGACCCAGCGGTACGCGCAGCTCGGAAAACCGGCGGGGCCCGTCTTCGAGGCAGCGGATGATGAGTGCCGCCCACTTGTCGCCGAAGCGGACCGGGTTGAGCGCGGACGGGCACAGCTCGTCGAACATGTCGGCGCGCAGGGNCTCCCTCATGGCGTCACGATAGCCGGACAGTCGGTATCCCCGTGGTAACTTCCGCCCCCGATACCGTCCGAACCGGCCGGCGCGAAGGCATCGGATCTGGGGAGAGGCGGTTGTCGTGAATATTGTGGTGTTCGGCGCGGGCGGGCGGGCGGGGCGACAGGCTCTCGCCGAGGCGCGTCGGCGCGGCCACGGGGTGACTGCCGTGGTGCGCGCCCCCGCACGTCACGGCGATGTGCTGGCTGGTAGCCGGGTGATGGTGGGTGACGTCACGGATGCGGTAGATGTCCAGCATGCGGCGGCCGGGCAGGACGCGGCGATCAGCGCCGCGGTGGATCTGGCCGTTCCGGCCCACGACTTCTTCACCTCATCATCTCGGGCCCTGGCCACCGGGCTGGCGAAGGCAGGTGTGCGCCGTCTGGTGGTCGTCGGCGTCTCCTCGATCCTGCCGGGGGCGTCCGGTGCTCCTTTGATGGATGAGCCCGGCTTTCCGGACGAGTACCGTTCCTTCTGCCTCGGGCATGCCGCGGGCCTCGACGTGCTTCGGGCCTGCGAGCTCGATTGGGTGTACGTCGCTCCCGCCGGGGATTTCGACCACGATGGAGCGCGCACCGGTCGGTACCGGATTGCCGAACACGGCGACTCGGNCAGTCGGATCGNGTACGCGGACTTCGCGATAGCACTGCTCGATGAGATCGAGGAACCGCGCCGACATCACTGCACCGTCAGTGTCGAGTAGGCAGGTTTTCCCGTCGGGGCCGCGCTCAGCTTTCGGTGCGCAGCCAGTGGGCCGCGTAGGCGTCGACGTCCAGGCGCAGGCTGCCGTCCTCGTCCACGGTTCGGACGGCGCCGGNCTGCTCGCCGAGCAGCTCGACGAACCGGGCGCCCGCGCCGACCTCCGGGAGCCTGAGCGTGACGCTCGCCGACGCGGCGGCGAAGTTGTGCAGGGTGAGGACGGCACGTCCGTCGTGCTCCGTCCAGTGCGCCAGCACGGACGCGGTGTCGTGGTCGACGGTCACGCCGGCACCCCAGGCCAGCTCGGGACACTGCCGGTAGCGGCGCACCAGCGCGGCCACCCAGGAGAACAGCGAGGTGGGATCGTGGCGCTGGGCCGCCACGTTCACCTTGGCCGGGCCGTACTCGCCCTGGACGACGGGGGCGGGCAGGCGGTCCGCCTCCGCGTCCGGGTCCACGGTCGAGAAGCCGCCGTTCGGGCCGTCGGACCACTGCATCGGCACCCGGACCGCCTCCCGGCCGGGGATGTCGAGGTTCTCGCCCATCCCGATCTCCTCGCCGTAGAAGAGCGTCGGCGTGCCGGGCAGGGCGAACAGCAGGCTGTAGACCATGCGGATGCGGGCGGGGTCGCCGTCGAGCATCGGGGGCAGGCGCCGGCGCAGACCTCGGCCGTAGAGCTGCATCTCCTCGCGCGGGCCGAAGGCGGCGAACACCTCCTGGCGCTCGCCGTCGTCGAGCTTGTCCAGGGTGAGCTCGTCGTGGTTGCGGACGAACGTCGCCCAGTGACAGTCCTTCGGCGCGGCCGGCCGGTCGCGCAGCGCCTCGAGCAGCGGTGTCGCGTCGCGGCGGGCCAGCGCCAGGTAGAGCCGCTGCATGCCGGGGAAGTCGAAGCACATCGTCAGCTCGTCGCCGTCCTCGTCACCGAAGAACCGGCGGGTGTCGTCGTAGGGCAGGTTCACCTCGCCGAGCAGGACGACCTCCCCGTCGCGGCGGGAGACGAACGCGCGCAGATCGCGCAGGTACTCGTGCGGGTCGGGCAGGTCCGCCGCGTCGGCGGCGCCGTCGGTCTCCAGCAGGAACGGCACCGCGTCCACCCGGAAACCGGACAGGCCGAGCGCGATCCAGAAGCCCATGATCCGGGCGATCTCGTCGCGCACCGCGGGGTTCGCCACGTCCAGGTCGGGCTGGTGCTTGTAGAAGCGGTGCAGGTAGTACTGGCCGGCGGCGTCGTCGTACTGCCAGACGCTGTCCTCCTGATCGGGGAAGACGACGTCGGACGGGCCGTCGGCCGGGGGCTCGTCCCGCCAGACGTAGTAGCCGCGGTACGGGGAGTCCCGGCTGCTGCGGGCGCTGACGAACCACGGGTGCTGGTCGGAGGTGTGGTTGACGACCAGGTCGGCGATCACCCGGATGCCCCGGTCGCGGGCCACCAGGAGGAACTCCACCAGGTCGCCGTGGGTGCCCAGCCGGGGGTCGACGCCGTAGAAGTCGGTGATGTCGTAGCCGTCGTCCCGGTCGGGCGTCGGGTAGAAGGGCATCAGCCAGATGCAGGTGACCCCGAGTTCGTGCAGGTAGTCGACCCGTTGGGTGAGACCGCGGAAGTCGCCGCAGCCGTCACCGTTGCCGTCGGCGAAGGTCTCCACGTCCAGGCAGTAGATGACGGCGTTCTTCCACCACAGGTCGGCGGTCCGGCTTAGTCGCATTTCGCGGTACTGCCCCGCGATCAGCGGTGTATCCCCTTCGAGAGAATCTTGTTTCCGCGCCGACCGGCGTGCTGGTCTCCCGGTTACTCGTGCCGGGCATACCGTCCCCTCGACGAGGACGCCACGTCTTTCCTGGTGGCGCGGGCAGGCGCTGAGCCGGTTTCGACCTGGAGGCGGTGTGCGAGCAGGCGGTGTGCGAACAAGGCCCTTGCGGGAGCAGGTGGTTGTCGTGGTCGGAGCGTCCAGCGGGATCGGGCGTGCGACCGCACTCGCCTTCGCGCAACGCGGCGCACGGGTGGTGTGCGCGGCGCGCGGCGAGGAGGCGCTGCACGCCCTGGTCGGCGAGATCAGCGGGGAGGTCGGGGCGGGCCGGGCCTTCGCCGTGCCCACGGACGTCGCGGACCCGGCCGCGGTTCGGGAGCTCGCTGCGAGCGCCGAGCGGCGCCTCGGCCGCATCGACACCTGGGTGAACGCCGCGGCCGTCAGCGTTCTGGGGCGGGTCGAGGACGTCACCGACGCGGAGTTCGACCGGGTCCTGCGGGTCAACCTGCTCGGCCAGGTGCACGGGGCGAAGGCGGCACTACCGGCCCTGCGGCGGGCCGGTGGCGGCGTGCTCATCGGAATCTCCTCCGTCGAGGGCATCCGCGCGATGCCCCTGCACAGCGCCTACGCGGCGAGCAAGTGGGGGTTGCGGGGCTTCTACGACAGCCTGCGGGTGGAACTCGCCCAGGCGGGTGTCCCGATCGCGGTGACCACCGTGCTGCCGCCGTCCGTCGACACCCCCTTCTTCGCCCATGCCCGCAGCCGCATCGGCGGGCGTCCCAAGCCCCCGCCGCCGGTCTACGCGGCCGACGTCGTCGCCGCTGCGATCGTGCGGGCGGCCGTGCGACCCAGCCGGGAGGTGCTCGTCGGCGGCACCGCCGTCGCCGCCGCCATCGCCGCCCGGGTGTCCCCGGCGCTGGTCGACGCGCTGCTCTCGCTGCGCCGGGCAGGGATCGAGACGCTGCGCGAGGACCGGCCGGGCGAGCCGGGCGACATCGTCGACGCGCCCGAGGCCGGTCCAGGCCGGGTCGATGGTGACTACCCCGGCCGGGTGCTGCGGCACAGTCCGCTCACCTCACTGCTCGGCGTGGGCCGGCGTCCGGTCGAGCTGCTGACCGCGGCCGTCGGCCGGCTGCACCGCTCGACGCCGCCCGGCACCGCTCACCTGGCGGCGCGCGGTGCCGCGGGAGGACCGCCGCCGCCGTCGCCGTCGGGGATGACCATGCCGGCCGACACACCGCTGCGCAGGTGGCGCGGCACCGGCTCGGTGATGCGCTCACCGGGCAGGACGACCGGGGTAGCGGGCGGGTAGGGGGTGAGCTGCTCGGCCGCTCGCGGCGTTACCCGAGTACACCGGTCGCGCCGTCGGTCAGTTCCCGGGCGACGTCGGCGTGGCCGGTGTGCCGGGCTGAGCCCGATCNCCGTGCCCTTTTCGCGCCCATCGTCGCCGGCCAGAAGTTGTCGGACCCTCGCCGTAGTCTCGCCGCGAGCGAGGGAGGGCGGATGACACGGAACGAGGGTGGCGCGGCGGCGGCGACGGCCGCCGGTGCGGGCTTCGAGCGGGTCTGGCGGGTGCCGGAGGGGCAGGTGGCGTCCGGACGGATCCCGGGGTATGTCGGCGCGCTGCGGATCGGTGGGCGGGTCGAGGTGCGCGCGGGTGGGCGGATGGCGCTCGGGCCGGCGAGCGCGCNGATGACGGCGGACACGCGGTTCCGGCTCGCCTCGCTCACCAAGCTGACGGCGGGGGTGCTCGTGCTCGGCCTCGAGCACGACGGGCTGCTCGGGCTCGACGATCCGGTGGCCCGCTGGCTGCCGGAGGCGGCGGCCCCGCGGGTGCTGGTCGCCCCGGACGCGCCGCTCGACCGCACCGTCGAGGCGCGCCGGCCGATCACCGTCCGGCACCTGCTGACCCTGACCTGCGGCTGGGGCGCGGTGCTGGAGCAGACCCCGCTACAGGCGGAGATGCTGCGGCGCGGGGTCTTCCCCGGCCCGTTGACGCCGCGGATGTCCGCCGACGAGTTCGTCGCCAGGGTCGCCGGGCTGCCGCTGGCATTCCAGCCGGGCGAGGGCTGGTTGTACGACACCGGCATCGACCTGCTCGGTGTGCTGCTCGCCCGCTGCGCCGGGCGCCCCCTGTCCGAGCTGGTCGCCGAGCGGATCACCGGCCCGCTCGCCATGGCGTCCACCGGGTTCTGGGAGCCGGATCCGAGCCGGCTCGCGACGGCCTACCAGCCCGGGCCGGACGGGCTGGCGGTGCTGGACGCGCCCGACGGCGCGTTCGCCCGTCCGCCCGCGTTCGAGGAGCTCAGCTCCGGGCTGGTGTCCACCGCGCCCGACGTCCTGCGGTTGCTGTGCGCGCTTGCGGACGGTGGCGACCCGGTGCTGCCGGTCGGCGCGGTGGCGCGGATGACCGCCGACGCGCTGACCGACGCCCAGCGCGACCAGGCCCGGCCGATCGTCGGCCCCGGCGGGTCGTGGGGCCTGGGCACCGGCGTGGACGTCGAACCCGCCGAGCCGTGGATGACCCCCGGGCGCTGGGGCTGGGACGGCGGGACGGGAACCACCGGCCACGTCGACCCGACCCGCGGCGCCGTCGGCGTCCTGCTCACCCAGCGGGCGATGACCGGCCCGCTGGACGGCTTCGGCGAGTTCTGGACGGCGGTCGCCGCCACCCGATGACGCCGCCGGGCGGGCCGCCTCGTGCAGCAGGACGGCGGCCTCCAACGCGGCCAGAACCAGCCTCACCGAGCCGGGAAGCGGGAGGAACGGCACCAGGAGAGTCANCATCCGGATGAGGCGATGCACCCGTCCTGCCCGGGGCGGCCGGCCGCCCGTGTTCCGCATCCGCTCGACTCTTGTGAACGATGGCCTGGTCATGGCGCCTCCGGNGGGAATAGACGATTCCTTTGTTGACCCTTCGATTGGTAGCACCGGGAGAGATCGGCGGAATGCGCGTTGTGCGCCTGTGTGCGCGCAGGACGATGCGCGACCTATTTTTTGCGCGAGCGGCGCGCAATCTGCTGGCGGNCTGATTCCGGGCGGCCGCCGGCCGCTCTATGATCTGCCCAGTCCGTGCGCGATGTGAGGCGAGCGCGTCCGGCGGACATGCGGGGGGTGACCGTGGCCAGACAGCATCCGGCCAGGTGCGGGCGGGACATCCGGTCGCGGCTGGCGAAGGCGGGTATAGGCGTGCCGGAGACGGCGGACGCTGTGCATCGTCATTGCGGCGTGNGCCGGTTGCGGGCCTACCGGCTGNCATATGGCTGGACGCAGGAGGAACTCGTCCGACGGATCCGCCAGTACGAGACCGAGGCAGGGCGCGGCGATCCGCCGCTTGGGCATCAACGGATATCGAGGTGGGAACGCGGCGAGCGGCCGTCGCCCCGGTATCTCGACGCGCTCTGCGCCGTGCTGCGCACGCGCCCGGACCGGCTCGGATTCGGGCTGGACGGGTCCGCCCAGGACGTCGCCCCCGTCTTGGCCGAGACGGGCTGGACAGACTCGATCGTGCCGGTTCAGGTCCGATCCGGGCACCCCGCGGGGCCCACCGCGCCGCCACCGGCCGCGGCCGTGCTGGCGCGTGCGGGGGAGCTTCGGGACGTCCTGGATCGGTCGCTGTGGGTCGAGGTGCCGGCCGAGCAGGTCGACCGTCTCGACGAGGTGGTGCGGGACCAGGGCTTCCGGTACCGCACGCAGCCGGTGATCGGGATGATCGGTGACCTGTCCGTCGACCTGGCCGAGGTCGGCCGGCTGCTGGGCCGGCGCCAGCCGCTTTACCAGCAGCGCAGGCTGCGCGGCGTCGCCGCGAAGGTGGCCGGCATCACCGCCCTGTCGTTCTCCGACCTGGGTCACCGGGTCGAGATGCGCGGCTGGTTCGAGACGGCGTACCGCAACGCGAGCGAGCATGGCGCCGCCGAGCTGCTCGCCTGGGTGGTGGCGAAACGGGCCAAGGCCGAGCTGGAGAACGGCGCATCCGCCCAGCTCGTGCTCACGATCGCCGCGCGGGCGGAGGCACTGGCCGGGCGCTCACCGAGCGCCGGAAAGCTGATCGCCGTGACGATGCAGGCCCGGGCTTTGGGCGTGCAGAAGAAGCTGCCCGAGGTGCTGCGGCGAGCCCGGCAGGCACTGGACCTGTTCGACCGACTCGACCCGGAGTCCACCAGCAGCAGCGTGCTGGCGATGAGCGAGCAGCAGCTCCACCTCTACATAGCCGACGCGCTGCTCGCCGCCGGCGACTGGCGCCGCAGCCTGCCGCACTTCGACCGCGCGGTGCGCCTGTTCCCCCCGGGTGAGCCACGCGACCCGGTGCTCACCCGGATCAACCAGGCCGGAGCGCTGATTCTCGGCCAGCAGGTCGACACCGGCTGCGAGCAGATCATCAGGGAACTGACCGGCATCGCCGAGCACTGGCGCAGCCCGCTCGTGCTGCGCTGGGCTGCTGACGGGCTACGGCGCGTGCCCGAGCGGCACCGCGGCCAGTCCGCCGTGCGCGAGCTGCGGGACCTGATCGCGACCCTCACGTCGATCGGGTCGGCCGGGTCGGTGGCGACGATCGGGTGGTGAGCTCGGCGTCCCGCTGGAGCTCGCCCGGCTAGCCGACCGGCCGGGCGCTGTCCGAGCTGCGGGCGGCGGGGCTGTCCCGCTCCCTGGGTAAGGCGCGGTCGGCGGTCGCGGTCCGGGCGTACCACTGCTGGCGGCTCATCACGTAGACGTTGCTGGCCAGCCACGGGCCGACGTCGGCGATCCCGCGGAAGGTCATGCCGAGCCGGTGGGCGATCGCGTTCATGCCGGCGTTGTCCCGATGCGTCGAAGTGATCAGCTCGTCCACTGTGAGCCGTTCGAAGCCGAATTCCAGTGAGGCCCGGACCGCCTCCGTGCCGAGCCCCTGACCCCAGTGGTCCCGCCGGATGGACACGGCGACCTCGATCCCCGGCCAACCGTCCGCGAAATACACCCCGGCTCGGCCGAGGAACTCCCCGCTGCCCCGTTCCTCAACCGCCCACATGCCGTGACCGTGGATCATCCACATGCCGAGGAGATGAGTGACGAGACGTTCCGTGCCGGCCAACCCGAACGGGCCGTCGAGATAACGCATCGTCTCCGGGTCGGCGTTCATCGCGGCGTACGGGTGNAGATCCTCGGGACGCCAGNCGCGCAGGATCAACCGGGAGGTGATGACGGTCGGGATCTCGATTCGGGTGGGCAGGCCGTAAGTCAACGTCATGGAAATGATGGTCCGCTGACGGGCACCGGTCGGGAAGCACCCGGAGCGACCGATTCAGCGCGGCCTGTCGCTGATTTTGTCCGGTATGGGCTGGCTTGGTAGCGACGGGCGGTGGAAACGGGGAGGTCCCGGCCCCGAGGCCGATCGGGTTCGGCGCCGGCGCGCCGGACCGCGCATCGTCGGGTCATCGCTCGCAGGTGGGGCGGTAGGGGACGCCGGGCAGGTAGAACTGCCACGACGAGGCGTCCAGCCCGCCCCCGGCCTCGGCGCAGGCGGCGGCGACCACCTGCCGCCGGGACGCGTTCACGGTGGACACCCGCCACAGCCGGAGCATGCCGTCGTTGCCCCCCGAGGCCAGCACGCTGCCGTCCTGGGAGAAGGCGAGCGAGAACACCGCATGGGTGTGGCCCGTCAGCGGCTGCCCGATGGGGCGCAGGCTGGGCGCCGGCGGGTCGAGGCTGTCCCGGGCGTTGCGGCTGTCCTGGGCGTCGCGGGCGTCGCGGGCGTCGCGGGCGGAGGTGTCCGCACCGTCGCCGGCTGGTCCGCTCCGACCCTCTCGACTCTCCCGTCCTTCCCGGTCCCGGCGGACCTCGTCCTTCTCCGTCTCGCTCGCGCAGGCGTCGAGGGCCGGGCGACCGATGAGGTCCGCGGCGTCCGCGGTGGCGGGGGGAAGCCGGGCGGCGGTGCGGGCGTCCCACAGGCGTACCCCGCGCCCAGAGCCGACGGCGAGAATGCTGCCGTCGGGGGAGAACCTGACTGCCCGCGCCTCCCCGGGGCCGGCGGGCAGCCAGCCCAGGAGGCGGCGGTTGCCGGCCCCGCCGCCGGCGGACCACAGGCTGACCCCGCCGAGCTCCTCGCCGACCGCCTCGACGGGGGCGGCGGGGGATCGGTCGACGCAGGTGTCGACCGGTCCGAGGGCGGGGGCTACCGGGTCGACCGGCCGTGGCCGCGCCGAGTCGCCGATGTCCCAGGCCATCCGGGTGCGGTCGAAGCCGGTCGCGACCAGCTGCCGCCCGTCCGCCGAGAACGTCACCGCGGTCACCTGACTGCGCAGGCCCGTCAGCGGCAGCCCGACGCGCCGCGGCTGGTCCGGGCCGGCCGCGACCGACCACAGCAGCACTGATGCGTCTGCACCGCCGGTGGCCAGCAGCTTTCCGTCGCGGGAGAACGCCACGGCGGTGACGGGGCTGCCGTTGGCCAGCGCCGTCCGGCTGCTGGCGAGGGTCTGGAGGCGCTCCTGGCTGGCGGCGTCCGGATGCACCGCCCAGGCGGCGAGTGACAGCCNCAGCGCGCGGATCCGGTCCGTCGCGCTCACGTCATCCGCCCTGGTCAGCAGGGCCTGGGCGATCACCGCCCGCTGGGCACGCT
Organism: Frankia sp. AvcI1; assembly: GCF_001420875.1. Lineage (NCBI taxonomy): Bacteria > Bacillati > Actinomycetota > Actinomycetes > Frankiales > Frankiaceae > Frankia > Frankia sp. AvcI1. The sequence continues at coordinate 262,642 of NZ_LJFZ01000002.1, forward strand.
CGGCGGAGTGTTGTGCCTGCCGGGCGGAGACGCCCTGCCAGCCGGCGGTCGCGGCGCCGGCGAGCGTCACCGCGAGCAGGGCGGCCAGCACCGCGATCGTCCGGCGCCGGCGCCGGCGCTCCCGGTGACGCGCCGCCTCGACGCGGCAGTGGCACTCGGCGAGGAACCGCTGCCCGGCGTTGTTGAGGTTCACGACCGCCCGCCCGCCCGCGCGGAAACGGTCGTAGGACCCCCACAGGATGGTCGTGGCGGCGGTGAGCCGGTCGACGTCCCACAGCGGGCCGCCGTGTGCCCAGGCCGCGGCGGCCCGCTCGACCTGCCCCTCGCTGAGCAGCGCGGCCTCCCGCTCGCGGATCGCGGCGTCCAGCGGCGGCCAGACGGACAGCAGCGCCTCGTGGACGACGCCGACCCCGGCACCGCCGAGGCTGTCGCTGGCCGTCGACAGCAGCCGCTGTTCCACGAAGACGCCGAACGCGGTGCGCATGGCCTCCGACGGCAGTTCCGCCACCTCGATGCGGCGCCGGGTACGCCGGCCCCCCTCGTCCAGGGTGGCAAGCTCCGCCATACCGGCGAGGATCTCCGCTCGGGGCAGGCGGGCGGCGGCCACCGCCTCGTCGAGCACGGCGTCCGCCCGGCGCGCCAGCGCGCCGCGCACCCCGCCGAGCTCCTCGTAGCGCTGTGCGGACAGCCGCCCGCCGCGGGTCTGGTTGCGGGCCAGCTCGTGCAGGGTGAAGGCCAGCAACGGCAGCGCCTCGCCGCCGTCGGTGTCGGCGACCATCTGGCTGACCAGCTCCGGCTCCACCGACAGCCCGGCGACCCGGGCCGGCTCGGTGATCACGACGCTGAGCATGTCGCGCGCCAGCGGCCGCAGCGGAAAGGTGTGCAGGTGGGCGCCGTGCAGCTCGGGCAGGGCGAACAACTGGTCCTGGAACTCCGACCGGACCGCGATGACGACGCGGATGGGGCCGTCGAGCCCGCGGGAGAGAACTCCGGCGAACCGGGCCCGCTCGGCGGCGTCGGCGCGGGTGAACAGCTCCTCGCCCTGGTCGACGACGAGCAGCAGCCGGTCCCGGGGCTGGCCGTAGCCCGCGCTCAGCAGTTCCTCGGCGAGCCCGACGAGGGCGCGGTCGTCGGCGACCAGCCGCTGGTGGATCTCGCCCGGCTCCCAGCGCAGCCCGACGCGGATCGCCGTCTGCGCCAACGCCAGCGCCAGCTTGCGGGTCGGGTCGCGGCCCGGCAGGAACGGATCGGCGATCTCCCAGCCGGGCTCGGCCCCCAGCCGCGCCGTCAACCCCGCCGTGACCAGCGACGACTTGCCGCACCCGGACCCGCCGACGACGAGCAGCAGCCGCCGGTCGCTCAGCGCGCGCAGCCGGTGGGCGAGCCGACGCAGCTCGTCGGCACGCCCGTAGAAGACGCGGGCCATGTCCCGGGTGAACGGCCGCAGCCCCGGGAACGGCGAGCGATCCCACGCCCAGCCCAGGCCGCCGGCGGCGTCCACCCGCCGCAGCGGGCCGTCCAGATCGCCGATCCAGCCGCCGTTGTCGACGACGGCGACGTGCTGGCGGTCGTCGAGCAGCGGCGAGGCCACCCCCGCCTGCGCCCGCAGCGGCAGCAGCAGGCTCCCGACCTCGTGGGCGATGCCGATTTCGTAGGCGCACCAGGGGGAGGTGTTGTAGGCCTCGGTCACGACACAGATGACGGCGTCCGCGGCCCGCAGCTCCTGGTGCAGGCGCTCCTTCCAGACCTCACCCGGCCGGATTCCCGTCCGGATGTCGCGGGCCAGGAATGCCCGATGGCCGAGATCGGCCAGCGTGCGGTAGATCCGGTCGGCCAACTCCACGTCCGAGCTGGCGTGGCTGACGAAGACGCGTGCCACTGTCATCCCCAGTAATCGCCGCNCACATTGCCGTGCAGACGCGGTAGGTCGTCGATACTACCGCCCCGGAGTACCGCGTCGCCGGTACAAATACGGGATTGCCGCGGCCGGCCCCTGGACCGGTCGCGCCGGGGAAATCCCGCAATCGATCGGCCGCCGTCGGGGTATCCGCTTAAGCGCGGATGAACAGATGGTGGAGCGCGGGGAAATAAAGTGAACCAGGCGATCCGGTCGCCGCCCGGCGCCGTCGGAGACGCCCTGCTCGTCCTGCTCGATCTCGCCGAACCGCGCGAACGCGACGCCGGCCGCGGCCAGCCGGGACACGGTCGCGGCGGGTCACCCCGCTGCGCCGCTCCACGCGCCGCGCGCGCCACCGGATGCGGCGTGTGGTGCGCCTGCGGATGCGGCGTGTGGTGCGCCGGCGGCCGCGTGGCGGTGGCCGTCACCTGATCTCACGACGCCGCCGCACCCGGGCATGGCTCGGGCCACCTGACACCCACCCCCGTCCGCGGTCGCCGTGAAATCGCCGTCGCGGCGGCGCTTCGTACGAAGATTGCCCCGCCATACGGCACCTGTCCCTGCCCCGCACGGGGGACGCGGCCGATATTCCGGCGGTCCGGCTGCACACTCGGGCGCCGTTCATGGCATGCTCGGTTTCCGACGGTAGGAGCATGCGTCGGCCGGCTCGGTCAGGGTCGATCGGCCAGGCTTCTCACCGGCGACGGTCCGCCGTCGTGGATGTTGCCGGTTTTGTCGTCGTGTTGACGTGAGTCCTCATCGTGGAGGTTTGTTGTGAAGCGTGTCGGAGCAATTGTTCTGCTGGTTGCGCTCGTGGGTGGCGGCTTCCTGTTCCGCCGGCAGCGTGGCAAGCAGGACGCATAGGTCCGCGCCGCGTCGGCGCTGATCGGCGGGAATCCACCGCGCCCCTCGAGGAGGCTCGGCAATCGGTCCCGCCGGGTTCGGCTGTGATCGGATCGCCGTTTCGGCGGTCGTCTGTCGANCAACGTGGCGTGGGACGGTCCGTACGTGCATCAGTTTGACGCCGAGACGGCCGATCTCCTGCGGGCGATCTTCGACTTCACCGGGGNCCGCCTTGGATTCGATCCGGTTCCCCTGGACGGTCCGGCGACGCCGGCGGAGCTGTCCGCCAGGGCCGGCCGGACGATCACGGAGGACGGGATCGGCGGTCTCCGAGCCCTGGCGACGTTCGACGAGGTGCTCTCGCGCGCCTGCATCTCGGCGGACCATCCGCGCAACCTCGCCTTCATCCCCGCCGCCCCGACCCGGCTGTCGGTGCTGTTCGACGTGGTGGTCGGCGCGTCGTCCATCTATGCCGGAAGCTGGATGGAGGGTGCGGGCGCGGTCCACGCCGAGAACGAGACGCTGCGTTGGCTGGCCGACCTCGCCGGCCTGCCCGCCACGGCTGGGGGCGTGTTCGTGCCCGGTGGCACGGTCGGCAACCTGTCCGCGCTCGTCGCCGCCCGCCAGGCCGCCCGGGCGAGGCTGGCCGCCGAGGGCCGGCCGATGCCGGCGCGCTGGCGGTTCGTCTGCGGGGCGGAGGCCCACTCGTCGCTCTACCAGGCGGCGATGGTGCTCGACGCGGACATCGTGGCCGTGCCGACGGGGGAGGAGGGCCGGCTCACCGGTCCGCTGCTCGCCGCCGCGCTCGACGACCTCGCCGGCCGTAGCGACCTCGCCGGCCGAGGCGACCTCGTCGGACACCGCGACTCGGCCACGCCGAGCGACGGGCCCGTGCACGACGGGGTCTTCGCCGTCGTGGCGACCGCGGGGACGACCCAGTTCGGCATCGTCGACGACCTGCGGGGCGTGGTCGACGTCTGCCGTGACCGCGGCCTGTGGGTGCACGCCGACGGCGCCTACGGCCTGGCGGCGCTCGCCGCGCCCTCGGCCCGGCCCCTGTTCGACGGGATCGCCGACGTCGACTCGTTCATCGTCGACCCGCACAAGTGGCTGTTCGCCCCGTTCGACGCCTGCGCGCTGATCTATCGCGATCCCGCGCTGGCCCGGGCGGCACACGGTCCGCAGCGGGCCGGCTATCTCGACGTGCTCGACTCGGCCGTCAACTGGAATCCGTCCGACTACGCCATCGGGCTGTCCCGGCGGGCCCGCGGCCTGCCGTTGTGGTTCTCCCTGGCGGCGCACGGCACCCGGGCCTACGCCGAGGCGATCGAGACCACGCTGGCGACGACGCGGGCGGCGGCGGCGCAGATCGCGGCGCGGCCCGAGCTGGAACTCGTCCGCCCGGCAGAGCTTTCCGTGGTCGTGTTCCGCCGGCTCGGCTGGCAGGACGCCGACTATCACCGGTGGAGCGAGAACCTGCTTCGCGAGGGATTCGCCTTCGTGCCACCCACCCGGCATGACGGGGAGACCGTCGCCCGTTTCGCCGTCGTCAACCCGCGCACCACCCCGGCCGACATCGAAGCCATTCTCAACACGATGGTCTGATCTCGTGCTCGCGGTGTTCGGCGCCGTAAACCGCGGCCCGTGCCCCGTGCCCCGTGCTCTCCAGATCCCCTGGTGCCCGCGCTTCTTCGAGAAAGTCGGGCGGCGCGAGTCCTTTCGACCCGCGCCGCCCCGGCGCGGCGACCGGCGGGCGGCCGTCGCCTTCACCGCCCGGCATCGTCGGCGGTCCGGCGTCGGCGGCGGTAAGCCCGCCGATGCCACGCCCTAACCCTGGCTTCGCCCGGGTTATCGTTCAGGTGGCAACGTCAGTTGCCCACCGTGAAACGACGGTTGCGGTTACGCGGCTTCTCGACCTCGTCGACGACGGCGATCGCGAAGTCCTCGTGGGAGATGCCGATCTCGCCCTGGGCGTCCACCACGGGCCGGTCGTTGCCGGTGCGGTAGGCGCCCCGACGCTGTCCCTGGCCCATGTTGCGCGGCGGCGGGGCGATGGCCGCCCAGCGCACGTTGCGCGCACCCCGGTACACGTCGAGCGCGTCGACCTGGTCGAGCGCGTCCTTGCGCTCCGCGGCGGGGAAGTCCGGGCTGTCCACGAGCCGCTGGCCGTTGTCGTCCTCCAGGGTCCCGCCGCTGGAGACGTGCAGGACGGCCGGGGCCTGGTCGCCGATGCGGGGCAGGACGTCGACGAGGGTACGCGCGGCGTTCGCGTGCACCGGACGGTCGACACCNCCCACCGCCACGACGACGGCGTCCGCCTCCTGCGCCAGGCGCTGCACGGAGTCGCGCGACGTGACGTCGCCCTCCACCGCGTTGGNCTTGCGCGGAAGCTTCTTCACGCGGGCCGCGTCAACCTCGACCGCGGTGACCTCGTGTCCCCGTCGAATTGCTTCGTCGGTGATGCGGCGCCCGATCTGACCACCGGCACCAAAAATGACGATCCTCGCCATGCCATTGCCTCCGACTCACCGGTCGTGCAACTGATGGATAGATAGTCGTGCGTGTAATCGATGACGTCCGTCGCCCCATTGCGCCGGCGTCATGGTCAGTAAGTGAATTACTGTCCGCGCTGACTATTTCACGCTGCGCAGCGGCTNCAAGTTGACGTCGCCCGCTGCGGTCCGGGTCGCCCGAGTCGGGTGGGCGAAAAGGGAACGGGCCGCGCGCCGCGCGTTCAGGGCGCCGCGAGGGAGCGGGACGACACCTCCGGGACATGGCCCGCATTCCACTCGGGGCGTCGCACCGGTTTCGAGGGCATTGGGTGTGGCCGGTCGGGTGCGGTCGGTAAGATCCGCGGTGTCGGCCGGTAGGGGTCGATGTCGTGCCGGAGGACGGGGGCGTTGATGGCGCGGGTGTTGCTGGTGGTGGATCCGAACGTCGGCGCGAGCCCGGCCGATCTGGTGAGGGTGTGGACGTCGGCTCCTCCGGCCGCGGACGGTGCGGCGCTCGGAGACGGTGCGGGGCTCCCGGACGGGGCGGCGCTCGGGGACGGTGCGGTGGCCGTGGAGGCCGTCCGGGGGCGGGTCATGCTGCCGGGCGTGCTGGAGGTCCTGGTGCTACCGGTCGCGGTGAACCTCGCCAGCAGCGCGCTGTTCGAGCTGGTCCGCTCGTGGGTGGCCCAGGCCCGCGGGCCGGCGGCGCAGGATGCGGAGTTCGAGGTGGTGGAGACGACCGACGACCAGGGCAACCGGGTCGTGGTCGTCCGTCCGCGTCGCACCGTCCGATAGGCGGAGTCCGGCCGAGATCGGGCGGCACCACGCTTCTGCTGGAGCTTGCCGAGGAACTCGTCGGGCCGACGTGGTGAGCGTCGGGCCCGGCGTGCGGCCTGGTGCAGGGGCGGTGGAGGTGGGATTTGAACCCACGGAGGGGTTGCCCCCTCACACGCTTTCGAGGCGTGCGCCCTCGGCCACTAGGCGACTCCACCGTAGGCGAGCTTACCGGACGTCTCGACGGTCCGGTTCGCGGGGGTCGTCAGGCCGGTCCCAGGAGCTCGTCGCCGCCGGCCGGGCGTCGGCGTGCGGTTCCGCGGAACCGCGCCACGGCGATCATGGTCGCCCCGCCCCGCTTATCCAGAGGGATTTTTCGGGCACGGAGGCCTCTGGACAAGCAGGGGAGGGGCCAGATCGCGTGGAAGATCGGTGCTGGCGGGGAGTCAGCCGGTGGGTGGGCGGCGGCGGGCGGTGAAGAAGTCGGCGAGCAGGGTGGCGCACTCGGCGGCGCGGACGCCGGAGATGACCTCGGGGCGGTGGTTGAGGCGGCGGTCGCGCACGACGTCCCACAGCGAACCGACCGCGCCGGCCTTGTCGTCGACGGCGCCGTAGACGAGTCGGTCCACCCGCGCGAGCACCAACGCGCCCGCGCACATCGTGCACGGCTCCAGGGTGACCACGAGGGTGGCGCCGGACAGCCGCCAGGAGCCGACCCGGGCCGCCGCCGCCCGCAGCGCGAGCACCTCGGCGTGGGCGGTCGGGTCGCCGTCGCGCTCGCGGGTGTTGCGGCCCGCCCCGAGCACCGTGCCCTCCGGGCCCACCACGACCGCGCCGACCGGGACGTCGCCGTGCTCCGGCGCCAGCCGCGCCTGGGCCAGCGCGAGGCCCATCGCCGCCTCGTGATCGGACCCGCCGGCCGGGCCGCGCCCGCTCACCAAGCCGTGGGCGCCCGCTGTGCCGTAGGACTTTGCTGCGCCGCGTCCGGTGGTTGTGCTGTGGTCGGACCCGCCCGGTGGGGCGGGGTCAGCCACGGACGTCGTCGAGGATCTCGCCGGCGCCGGCGCGCTCGCTCAGGGCGCTGATCAGGTCTGCGGGCAGCATGCCCTCCTCGCCGATCAGCTCCAGCAGCGCCTCCTCGGAGGTGCCGAGGTCGACGAGCAGGTCGAGGTCGCCGACCGGGGACGCCTGGGTCAGCACGGAGGTGTCGTCGTCCTCGTCGTCCTCCGTGGCCAGGCCCGCCATCGACGGCAGGGCGTCGGCGAACAGGCGCTCGGCGAGCTCGGAGGTGATCAGGACCCGGCGGTCGGAGAGGAAGACCTTGGGGTCCGGTTCGTCGGCGCCGACCCGGACGATCGCCAGGTACTCGTCGTCCTCCTCCAGGAAGGCCACGATGGTGTCGTCACCGAAGTCGCGCATCNTGTCGGTGAGGGCGTCGAGGTCCTCGGCGCCCACCGGGTCGAGTTCGTGCACCGACCAGCGGCCGTGGTCCCGCGCGATCGCGATTGCCTTCGTCGTCACTGTGCGCCCTCACGTCCCTTCTGCAACCGCGTGGTGCCTGGCGGCCAGCCGCTACCCGGCCGGGGTCCCGGGCCCCGCGCGGCCTCGGCCNGATCCGTGGCCGGCCGTGCTCCGCCTGTGATTCTCGTCCTGAGGGCCGGTCTTGGGTATTCCGGTTCACCCCGTCGGGTGAGTTCTACCGCGACGCCGGGTTGATTCCCCCATGGTGGTCCGGTTGGCACCCGTTCGCACACCGGGAGGTAACACCAAAGTTCCGTCCGTGCCGGCCGGTCGGGCGGGCCGTTTGACCTGCGGCAATGGCACCCAGCCGGCAGACACGGCCACGAGGGGGGCGACGGGGGCCCGCCGCCGGCGGCATCGGCGCCGATCGGGACGTAACCGAACGGAAGCGGGGGTGGTCTTCGTCTCCCGGCACCCTCGTGGCACTGTAGAAAGCGCGATGACGACATCATTCCCGCGCAGGTTCACCGCCCGGACCCAGGCCGCGCTCGCCGTCGAACGCCTGGCGGCCGAGGCGTCGCGCCGGCTTGGCCGCGGGTCGGGCGAGATGATCGGCGGCAAGCTGGCCCTGCGGGTCTCCCCGGGGGCGCTGGCCGAGGTCGGCTCCCACCGCCGCACCGCGTGCGTGTCGGGCACCAACGGCAAGACGACCACCACCCGGCTGCTCGCCCGCGCGCTGGGCACCGGCGGGCCGGTGAAGTCGAACAGCGGCGGGGCGAACATGGCGCCCGGCGTCCTCGCCGCGCTCTCGCGTCCCCCGTTCGACGCCGCCGCCGCCCTGGAGGTCGACGAGATCTGGCTGCCGAAGGTGGCCAGGGAGATCCTGCCGCGGGTCGTGCTGCTGCTCAACATCAGCCGCGACCAGCTCGACCGGTCCAACGAGACCCGGCGCATCGCGTCGATGTGGCGGGAGCTCGGCGCCGAGCTGCCGGACGCCACGGTGGTCGCGAACGTCGACGACCCGCTGGTCGCCTGGGCGGCGGCCGGCTGGCGGCGGCAGGTGTGGGTGTCGGCCGGGCAGAACTGGACCGCCGACGCGATGGTCTGCCCCCAGTGCGCCCGGCTGCTGCACCGCAACGAGGCCGGCTGGTGGTCCGAGTGCGGGCTGGCCCGGCCCGAACCGATCGTCGCGGTCACCGGGCCCCGGGAGCTGCTCTGGTACGGCCGCACCATCTCGGCTCACCTCGACCTGCCCGGCNGGGTCAACCTCGGCAACGCGGCGATGGCCNCCGCCGCGGCCCGTGAGCTCGGCGTCGAGGTCGAGGCGGCGCTGGGCGCCATGGCCGGCCTCGGCGACGTGCAGGGCCGCTACCAGGAGGTCGTCCTCGGCGAGCAGGGCCGCCGCGGCCGGCTGCTGCTGGCGAAGAACCCCGCCGGCTGGGTGGAGATGATGGAGCTGCTCGCCGACGCGCCGCCCCGGCCCGTCGTCATCGACTTCAACTCGCAGACCGCCGACGGGCGGGATCCGTCCTGGATCTGGGACGTCCCCTTCGAGCGCCTCGCCGGCCGGCAGGTGCTCGTCGCCGGCGGGCGCAAGGAGGACATGAGCGTGCGGCTGGCCTACGCGGAGGTGCCGCACAGCGTGCACGCCAGCGCCGAGGACGCGGCGCTGGCGGCCAACGAGAAGGTGGTCGACGTGGTCGCCAACTACACGGCGTTCCGGGACCTGCTGGTCCGGAGTTCCCGATGAGGCGCACGTCCGCGACCCGGATCGCGCTGATCTACCCCGAGCTGCTCGGCACCTACGGGGACGGCGGCAACGCGATCGTCCTCGAGCAGCGGCTGCGCTGGCGGGGCCTGCCGGTCGAGGTGGTCAACGTCCCCGCCGGCTCGCCGGTGCCGGACAGCTGCGACATCTACCTGCTCGGTGGGGGCGAGGACGCGCCGCAGGTCCTCGCCGCCGACGGCATCCGGCAGAACCGGGCGATCGTGCGCGCGGTGGGATCGGGGGCGGCCGTGCTCGCGGTCTGCGCCGGCTACCAGGTGATCGGCGCGACGTTCCCGTCGGGCGGGGAGATCCACGAGGGGCTCAACCTCGTCGACATCGAGACCCGCCGTTCGTTCGCGCCCCCCGGGACGCCGCCGCCCGGACGGGCCGTCGGGGACATCGTCGTCGAGCCGGATCCGCGTCTCGGCCTGCCCACCCTGTACGGGTACGAGAACCACGCCGGGCGTACCCGGCGGCTGCCGGGGGCCGGCGGCTTCCCGCTCGGCGTGGTGCGCCGCGGAATCGGCGACGGCGACGGCGGCACCGACGGTGGTGGCGGCACGGGTGGTGGCGGTGGCACGAGTGGCGACGGCGGAGGCACCGACGGCATCGTCGACGGGCGGGTCGTCGGCACCTACCTGCATGGGCCGGTCCTGGCGCAGAACCCGGCGCTCGCCGACCTCCTGCTGACCTGGATCCACGGCGAGCTCCCGCCGCTGGACGCCCCTCGGGAGGCACAGGTGTTGCGCGAGGCCCGCCGCCGCGCGCTCGCCACCTCCTGACCCCGGCGGCGGCCCCACGACCCGCTCGGTCCCGCGGCCGCCTCGGACGAAGGAGTAGGTCCGAGCGTCATCTGGTCGCCCGTTTCCGGCGTTTCCCGGCTACCGGTGTGGTTCGGTTGGATCGTGGCGTCGAATCCCCTTGCCGGCTGGTGGGGCAAGAACAAGCGAACCNTACTCATCGTCGGGGCCGTCATCGTCGTGCTGTGGGTCTTCATCGAGCGCGGCAACGGCCCGAAGACCAAGCGCGTCAGCATGCCCAAGGACTACGNCTCGGCCGACCGGGAACTGCTCGTGCACGCCCCGTCGGACCCGAAGGATCCGATCCCGCTGGTGCTGATCCTGCACGACGACAACGTCGACGCCAAGACCCTCGACCATGACAGCGCCGCCGGCTCGGTGGCGAACGCCCGCAACTTCGCGGTCGCCTATCCCGAGGCGGTCGGNGGCACCTGGCGGATCGACTCCCCGGACGGCGCCGACGCGAAGTACCTGCGCGACGTGGTCAGCTACGTCTCCGCGAAGAAGACCAAGGTCGACCCGAACCGGATCTACGTGTGGGGCGTCGGCGAGGGCGNTCGGCTCGCGCTGACCGTCGTCTGCGGCGGCGCCAAACCGATCTTTGCGGCCGTCGGTGTGGTGGGGCAGTTCACGCAGGAGCCGCAGTCCNCCTGCCCGGGTCGGGCACCGGAGGCGAGGGTTGCCGAGACCAAGTGGAACAAGAAGGTCAGCGAGACGCTGTGGACGGCCTCCGCCAAGCACCACCTGGGAGCCTGAGCCCCGAGCCTCAGTCCGAGTCCGAGAACCTGATACCGGGCCCTGGGCCCGGGGCCGCTGACCGTCTGCCGGCCGAGGCCGGCCCGTCTGAGCGAGAGGCCGTCCGCAGAGGCGCCCGATGGCGGCCCTCCACGGCCTCCAGGTGCCGCGTACGCGCCCGCGACGGCTGGGTGGAAGCGAAGGTCCGCCGATGCCGCCGGGAGGGGGGTAGCGGCATCGGCGGACCTCAGTGGCCGGATGGAACCCGAGGGCCCGCCGGCCTCCCGCTGCGGATGGGGGGGGAATCCGAGGGAAGGCCGGCGGGGTCGGGGGCCTTCCGGCCGGACGGACGTCAGATGGGGGGGAGATCTGACGTCCGTCCGGCCGGAAGGAGGCGTTGCCCGGCTGGCACGGAAGCGAGGTCGGGTCGTGGTGCCGCGGGCGATGGCAGGGCCCGCGTACTGGAGCTGGTCCCGGCTCGGCCAGGACTACGACGCCGCCCGGCTTCGGCGGGCGCGCGGACCGGGTGCAGGTGGTCCGGCGGTGTCTCGGCGTCGGTGGTGTCTCGGCGTCAACGGAGTCTCGGCGTCGGCCGCGTCGTGGAACAGCGTCCGGGGCAGCCGCGATGATGACCCGGACGGTTCGGCGATGCGCACCTTCCGCCTGCCGGGGGGAGCAGGCCCGGCGGGGCGGGCACGACGGTGTACGGACGCGCGGTGAACCGAGGCCTGACCGGCGATCTGACCGCACGCGCGACCGGAGGGGGAGGCCGCGTCGCGATCGGCTCGGGGCTGGACGGGCTTCGTCGCACTTCCAGCCGGACGAGGTGACCACCGCAGGGCCGGNGCCGCACCGCAGGGCACCGTGCGCTGGCGTGAACGCTCTTAGACGCGTCCGACGTAGTAGGAGGTGGTGTAGATCGACTGGAGCTTCACGACGCTGCCCGTGTGCGGGGCGACCCACATCTTGCCGTCGCCGGCGTAGATGCCGACGTGGTAGATGTCTCCGGGCGAGCCGAGGAAGATCAGGTCGCCGGGCTGCTTGTTGTACTGCGACACCCGGGTGGTGGCGGCAAACTGGGCGTCCGTGGTCCGCGGCAGGCTCTTGCCGAGCTGCTTGAAGACGTACTGGACGAGCCCGGAGCAGTCGAACGAGCTCGGGCCGTCGGCGCCGTAGACGTACGGCTTGCCCGCCTGCAGGGAGGCCAGGTAGACGGCCTTCGCGCCGATCGAGNTGNACGGCACCGGCACGGACACCTGGGGGGAACCGACGGAGACGCCGCCGGAGAGGCTGCCCAGGCGGGCCGAGACACCGGCGAGCGGGGCCCGCTGCGGGCGCACGTTCAGGGTCGCGTCGTTGACCGAGTGGGCGGACTGCAGGGCGTCGGTGCCATCGAAGATCGCCGTGACGTTCGTCGTGGTGAGCACCCGCGCCGTGTAGGACGCGTAGCCCTGCGCGTTCGTCTGGAGGTGCTTGAAGGTGGCCCACCCGGTGGGGAGCTTCACCTGCACCTTGACGAGCTGGTTCGCCAGCGGCTCGTGGGTGGCCTCGTTGTACAGCGAGAAGCCGATGTCGACCGGCTCGTCCGCGTTCACGGTCACGTCGGGGTTCGTCACCCGCAGGCCGACCTGGACCTTGCCGGCCAGGGGCGGGGCGTCGAGCCCGTTCGCCGCACCGAGAGTGAGTCCCGAGGAGCTGTGCTCGCTGACCGCCGCCGCGGCGATGCTGCCACCCAGGGCGGCACGCGAGCCGATCTGCGCGGCGAGGGTGATCGGGGCGGTGTTCGGCGACTCTTCCAACGCCGTGTCGGCGTGGACGTCGGTGGCGCAGCCGGCCAGGGCCACTCCGGAGACAGCGACAGTCCCGGTGGTCATCGCGGCGAAGGCACGAGCACGGGCCCGGCTACGGGCGACCGGCGGCACGGTCTGGGCGCGGTGACGGCCGCGACCGGCGACGCGCGAATCTTCGTCGAGCTGCACGCTTTGCGCGGACAACGGTGTATTCCTTCCCGTACGCCTGCGAAGTGAGCTGTCGGGTTCGGGCTGGGCTNCCCGGTCCGAGGCGTGGCCTTCACGCACATCGGACTTGACCCCGAGACCAGCACCGCGGGTCGGTGCCGGCCGATGGAGGTGGGTCCCCCGCTCCTGCCCCAGATGACGACTCGGAGGGGACACCGTGGCCGGGGGCAGGATTCGGCGTTCGGCCCGGTGTTGTCGTGACGTCGGCGTGAGACTAGTCCACTTTGACGGGGTGGGTAAACACTAGTCCTTCCCAACTACAGCGAGTGTGCACCGAAGTGCCCCTGGACGGGACGCTCGGTCCGGCCCGTGCCGGCGNCCGCCACGGCCGCCCGATCGGCCAGGGAAACCGGGTATGGCCTGGGGTTCCGCCCTCGTCGAGAGGGTCGGTACGGACGGCTCGTGCGACGCCGACAAAGGCCCGGGCCCACCCCGGTCACTTCGGTCGAGCACCACGTACTCACGTCAGGTAGTCGAGCGGGCGGGGGTACCGGTATCCCCGGTCGGCCGCGGGCTCATCGGGCCCGGCCGCGCCGGGTCAGGAATCCGGCCGCGTCGAGCACCTGGAGTTCGACGGCGANCTCGTGCACCTCGCGGGGCAGGGAACGGTGGTGGGCCAGGGCGGCCACGGCGGCGCGGGCATGGTCGGCGAGCTCGTCCAGGGCGTGCTGGCGCTGGCGCATGCGGGCCCGCTCCTCCTGGATCGTGCGAACGGTGTCCTCCTGCCAGCGCCGGGTCCGGATGAGGTGCTCGCTGGCGTCGGCGGCCTGGCGCTCGGCGTCCTCGAGCCGGTTCAGCAGCGCGTCGAGGGCTTCGAGTCGCCCGGCGAGCTCGGCGATCAGGTCGCCCCGCTCGGGCAGGATGGCGGTCTNTCGCCGCTGGGGGTCAGACGAGGGCATGTACTCCCCTGACGGGTGGGGGATCGGGGAACCGCTCCGAGCGGTGGGCACGAGACCCGGTTGCTCCGACACGGTTGGTAACGGTAACCGACGGGGAGGNCCGGGTGTAACCCATCGTACGGATACGTCACGGCAGTCAACTGATAGCGAAAATGAGCTATGGACCGGCTACCCTTGCCAGGTTTTCGAGTGCATAGCACGCCCTGTGTTGTTTGTGGACTCTTTCGCCCGATTCGGGGCCCCCTGTCGCCCAACGGATCGGCGTCGTCGGGGTAGGAGTGGCCGGCCGCCCCGTTCGGGTCGTCCTGACGGCCAGGGCGCGACGGCCGGCCGGGCGCCGGCCGACCCCGCAACTTCTGTGACGTTGAGTAGCGGCAGGGCTGGTGGCGGGGGAAACGCGGCGGCCGTCGGCGGCGTCAGAGCCAGCCGTTGCGTTTGAACGCCCGGTACAGAAACAGGCAGGCCGTCGCCATCACGGCGAGAACCGTTGGGTAACCCCAGGTCTGGCGCAGTTCGGGCATGTGCTCGAAGTTCATTCCGTAGATTCCGGCCAGTGCCGTGGGAACGGCGGCGATCGCGACCCAGGCGCTGATCCGCCGCATGTCCTCGTTCTGGGCGATCGTCACCTGGGTCAGGGTGGCCTGCAGCACCGACGACAGCAGCTCGTCGAAGTGTTCGATGCGCTCGCTGACCTGCTCGAGATGGTCGGCGACGTCCCGGAAGTACCGCCGCATCGCCGCGTCGACCAGCCGCGGGCCCTCCGCCGTGAGCGTGCGCAGCGGGCCGGCCAGNGGCTGGACGGCGTGCTTGAGCTCCAGCAGCTCGCGCTTCATCTGGTAGGCGCTTTCCGTGGACGGGGTCTGGTCGCGCCGGAACACGCCGGCCTCGATCTGGTCGACGTCGACCTGGATCTTCTCCACGGTGTCGACGTAGTTGTCGACGACGCTGTCGCAGATGGCGTGCAGCACCGAGGTCGGCCCGTGCCGGAGCATCTCCGGCGTGGCCTCGAGCCGGCGCCGCAGCCGGGTCATCTCCCCGTGCTGGCCGTGCCGCACCGTCACCACGAAGTCCTCGCCGAGGAAAATCATGATCTCGCCGGTGGTGACCACCTCGGAGGTACCCGTCACCTCGGTGTGTGCCACGTAGCTGGCGGTCTTGAGGACCACGAACAGGTGGTTCTCGTACTGCTCGAGCTTGGGCCGCTGGCCGCCGGTGACCGCGTCCTCAACAGCAAGCTTGTCCAGGCCGTACTCCTGCGCCACGGCGGCGAGCTGGTCGTAGCTGGGCTCGAACAGGCCCAGCCAGGCGAAACCGTCGCGTTCCGTCCGCGCCACCCGCAGCGCGTCGGAGTGATCGACCTCCATCGTCACGCACCGCCCATGGCTGTAGACCCCGCACGCCATCACCCGGCCGTCGGGCGTCGCCGGCAGCTCGACCCGCCGCGCCCGGCGGCGCTTGCGGCCAACCCGGACCAGCGACACCGGCCGGCTCAGCGCGCCGGCGAGCCGGTGCGCGTTCGCCGAGGCCTGCCCCAGGGCGTCCTCCAGGGCGTCGAGCACCGGATGCTCGCCGCCCGCCTGGCCGGGCACGCCCGAGCGACCGTCCGGTTCCGTGTGCCCCGGTTCCGCGCGCCCCGGTTCCGCGCGCCCCGGTTCCGCGCGCCCCGGTTCCGCGCGCCCCGGTTCCGCGCGCCCCGGTTCCGCGCGCCCCGGCCCCGTGTGCCCCGGCTCCGCGCCTGCCGCGTCGTCTCGCACCATCGCCTCTTTCCCGTCGCCCACGTTGCCCGCCGCCCACGTTGCCAGTCGCCCAGGTTCCCGAGTTGCCGAGGTGCCCAGCTTCCCAAGCGGCCAAGCTTCCCAAGTGGCACAGCTTCCGCGGAACGCCCTCGCTTCCGCGTGCCCTCGTTCGCCGCGGGGTCCCCTCCATGGTGACAAGTCGGGCCCGGCCNCCACGACGTGATCCGCGGCTCGCCCCGGACGCGGCTCGATCGCCCCGGACGCGGGTCGGCATCGCTGGCAGGGGGATGGTTCGTGTGTGGTCCGAGGTTCGAGCGAGGGTCGGGAGGCAGGACCGTCGCTACTCGGAGATGCACACATGTGGCCTCGAGTAGTGATGACCTACTCGTTTAGGCTGATCGGCCATGGTGACCGAGGATCTGCCGCAGCTCGTGCGACTCGACGCGCCGATCGCCGCCGTGGTCATCCATCCCCGGGGCGCCCGGATCACCCGGCGGGGCCGGGTTCGGCTGCCCGTTTCCGCGGGCTACGGGTCCGTGGGGACGGGTCTCCGGGTCGAGCTGGACGGCCTGCCCTGGGAGCTCGCGCCCGACTCGGTCCGCGTCGGTGGCCGGGGCCCGGGCCGGGTGCTCGGGGTGGACGTGGTCGCCCGGACGCACCCGGAGCCCGCCGACACCGCCGGCGCGGATCTCGCCGCGCGCCGGCTCGCGCTGGCCGCGGAGCTGACCGCCATCGCCGACGAGGACGACGCCGAGCAGGCGCGGCGGGGCTTCCTCGACGTCGCCGCGCGCACCGGAGCCGCCGCCCTGGCGCGGTCCTGGGCGTCGACCCCCGGCGCCGCCGAGGGGTTGGCCGCCGCCGAGGATCTGCTCGCCACCCGGATCGGCGAGGTCCACGCCCGCCGCCGCGCCCTCGCCGGGCGCCGCGACGACCTCGAACGGCGGATCGCGGCGCTCGACCGGACGATCGAGGCCCGCCACGCCCCCCGCGTCCCGGACACCCGCACCGTCGTCGTCGACCTCGACCTCGACGCGCCTGCCGACCTCGACGCGCCTGCCGACCTCGACGCGCCTGCCGACGCCGACGCCCCTGCCGACCTCGACGCGCCTGCCGACCGCGACGCCCCTGCCGACGCCGACGCCCCTGCCGACCTCGACGCCCGTGCCGACGCCGACGCGATCACCGACGCGGATGTGGGTGCGGACGTCGAGCCCGACGCTGGCGTGGAAGCCGGCCGGCAGTCCGCCGAGGAGGGGGCCGAGGTCGAGCTGGAGGTGTCCTACCTGGTCTCGACCGCGGGCTGGCGGGCCGGCTATGACGCTCGCCTGGACGGGGAGCGGGTCACACTGACCTGGTTCGCGCTGATTGCCCAGCGCAGCGGCGAGGACTGGCCGGCCACGGCCGATCTCGTGCTCTCCACGGCCCGCCCGGCCGCGCACGCGGACCTGCCCGAGCTCACGCCCCAGTTCGTGGACCTGAGCCAACCGTCCCCACTCCCGCCGCCGGCCGTGGCTCGGACGGCCGCGGTGCCTGCCGCCGGCGGGACGCCCCCGGGCCAGTCCCGAGGCCGGTCGAAGGCGAAGCAGACGAAGGTCCTGAGGCCGGCGGTGGCCGACGAGCCGGAGATCGACTTCGCCGGGTCGGCGACCTACCGGCCGCCCCGGCGGGTCGCGATCCCGGCCGACGGCGGCCGGCACCGCCTCACCGTCGCGGTGATCGAGTTCGGCGCCTCCCTCGATCATCTGACCGTCCCGAGGATCTCGCCCGACGCCTACCTGCGGGCCACCATCACCAACACCTCGCCGCACACCCTGCTGCCCGGCAAGGTCTCGATCTTCCACGGCACGGACTTCGCCGGCAGCGGCACCATCGGCACGGTGCCATCGGGGGCCGAGGTCGAGCTGCATCTCGGCGTCGACGACCGGGTGCGGGTCGAGCGTGAGCTGGTCCACCGGGCCACGGGACGCCGCGTGGTCGGTGNCAACCGGCGGATCGAGGCCGGCTACCGCATCGAGGTGACCAACCACACCCCCCGGCCGGTCCGGGCGGTGGTGCGCGACCAGATCCCGGTCTCCCGGCACGAGAGTGTCGCCGTCCGGGACTTCCAGGCACGGCCCGAACCGGACGAACGGACCGACGTCGGCCTGCTGTCCTGGACGCTTGCCCTCGGTCCGGGTGCCACCGGGCGGGTGGAGTTCTCGTTCCGGCTGGAGCATCCCCGCGGGATGGAGCTGACCGGCTGGCGCGACTGAGCCGACGCCGCTCAGGCGGTCGTGTCCGCCGGGGCGCGCAGCCGGCGGGTCCACGCGCCCTCGACGATCTCGCCGCGGGCGTCGATGATCGCCCAGTCGACGACGTCGGCGCTGCGGATGCGCAGGGGCCGGCCCATCCGGATGTGCGCGACCGACGGGTGCGCGCCGTCGTTCAGGCTGCGCCCGCCCAGCAGGGTCGCATGCTGCCAGCTTGACACCAGGGCCCAGGGCCATTCGGCCCCGTCCGGGACCGCCACCTGGTGGCGCACGATCAGGGTCCCCAGGGGCGGAAGGTCCCGGCCGAGGAACCGGCGCCGAACGTCGACGAGGCGTGAGCGAGCGGCGAAGACCGCCTGGTCCCGGGCCATGGGGACATTACTGCCAACCATGCCCACAATAGTAGTGGAATCCTTCCTTACGGTAGGCATCGGTGTGGGCGACCGGCACCTTTTGTGATGCTCTCGGTACCGTTGCGTGAGGACCATCGGGATGNGGCCCCGGTCGCGAAGGCGTAGCTNCACAGTGCTGATAACTCTCCGCTACGTATCAACCCATCACGGGTGAGGTGATCATGGCTGAGACGTTGACGACCCTGGTGGACGCGGCGCACGAGGATGCCGTCCATCTCCTGGAGCTGTCCCGCGACGGCCGCGACGCGACCGGCGCCCCGGACGCGACGCCCACCGATCCGCGCCAGGCGCTGCATGCCAGNGACGCGGCGGTGGCGGCCGTCTCGGCCCACCTCAGTGCGATGGAGGCGGTCGTCTACCCGGAGATGGCCCGCCGGGTTCCGGGTGGCCGCGCGCGGGTCGCCGAGCTGGGCCGGTTGGCTCGCCGGTGCTCGTCGGTGATGCGCGGGATCGAGCAGTACGTGCAGGGCGACCTCAACCGCCCGGCGGGCAGCGTCGCCAGCCTGCGCCGAGACCTCGCGGCACTGCTCGCCGAGCATGCCAGGGCGGAGGACGGGTTGCTGCGTGAGCTCACCGAACGGCTCTCCGACGCGGACCGCCAGCACCTGGTCGACCGCTTCGCCGACGCCATGCGCCACGCCCCGACCCGGCCCCACCCGCATCTCGGCCACGGCGGGATCTTCGGTGGCAGCCTGGCGATCCGGCTGCTCGGCAGCTTCGATCACCTGCTCGACGTGATGGATTCGCGCGAGGTGGCCGGCGCCCCGGTGCGGGCCCCCGCGCCTGCCGGGCTGTGGGGCTGGTACCTGCTCGGGCGGCCCACCTCGCCCGCCCCGGAGTGGCCGGCGGCGGATCAGCCCGCCCCACCGGCCGACCGGGCCCAGCCGGAGGCCGAGATCGCCTCCGGGCCCGAGATCGGGTCAGGGCGCTCTGCCGCCCGTGGGACCGGCCCGCGCCGCTGAGTCCTCGACGCTCACCCCTCGCGGGGCCCGGTGTGGTCGCCCCCGGATCCCCGGCCGATCCGGCGCGCCACGGCCTGACCCGATGGTGAAATGTCCCTAACCTCGGTCAGGTGGCGGCCGTGGCGTACAGCGCGATCGGCGTTCCGCTGCGCGCGATTGCCCGTGGGCATGCCATGCTTCGGGTCCAGGATGGGCCTAAATGGCCCGCGTGTCGTGCACTGCCGAGGAGATGTGTCAGGAACCGAGAGCACCGCGGTCCGGGTGCCAGGAACGGAACCGGCGGATGTGGTCTGGCCGATACTCCTCGTCGAGGACGATGACGCGGACGCCTATCTGGTGTCCGAGCTGCTCGACGAGGTTGCGGCGCCGGTCGAGCTGACCCGGGTGCGCACCGTGGCCGAGGCGGTCCGCCGTAGCAAGCAGGTCTCCTGCGTGCTGTTGGACCTCGGGTTGCCCGACAGTGAGGGCCTCTCGGCGCTGCGCCGNCTGCTGGCGGTGGAGGCGGGCGCGCCGGTCGTCGTGCTCACCGGCCTGGTCGACGAGTACCGGGGCGCCCAGGCGGTCGCCGCCGGCGCCCAGGACTACCTCGTCAAGGGCCAGGTCGACGGGCGGGACCTGGTGCGCGCCGTGCGCTACGCGATCGAACGCAAGCGGGCCGACACGGCGGCGCAGGCGCTGCGCGAGTCGGAGCTGCGTGCCGACGAGCGGGCCCGGCTCGAACGCGGCCTGTTGCCCCGTCCGCTCTACGACGACCGCCAGCTGCTCCACGCCGCCCGCTACCGGCCCGGTCGGCAGCAGTCGCTGCTCGGCGGAGACTTCTACGACATGGTGTCCACCCCCGACGGGACGATCCACGTGCTGCTCGGCGACGTCTGCGGGCACGGCCCCGACGAGGCCGCCCTCGGGGTCAGCCTGCGTATCGCCTGGCGAACCCTCGTGCTGGCCGGGGTGGCGGAGGCCGACNGGCTCGGGTATCTCCAACGGGTGCTGGTCAGCGAACGTGAACGCGACGAGATCTTCGCCACCGTCTGTGCCCTCTCGATCGCGCCCGACCGGGCCTCGCTGCGGATGCGCCTGGCCGGCCATCCGCCACCCGCGCTGCTGCACCCCCGGCTCGCCGCGTTGCCCGGTGACGTCGTCGGGCCGGCACTGGGCATCCTCGACGAGGACCTCACCGAGGAGGTGCTGGTCGAGCTCGGCCCGCGGTGGGTGCTGCTACTGGCGACCGACGGCCTGCTCGAGGGCCGGGAGGGCCCGGGCGGGGAGCCACTCGGCTGGGAGGGTGTGCTGCCCGAGATCGCCCAGCTCTGGCCCCCGGACGGGCCGGACGGCCTGCTCGACAGCCTCATCGACCGGGTCGAGGCCCGCAACGGCGGCCCACTCACCGACGACGTCGCCCTGCTGCTGCTGATGTGGGGGGCCGACTGATGGCGGTGCCCAGTGGGCCTTCCGGCACTCTCGACCCGGAGGGCACCCCCGGCTCACCCGGCTCACCCGCCACCCCCGAGTCGATCAGGTCCAGGTCCAGGTCCGGGTTCGGGTTCGGGTTCGGTCGGAGCTGGCCGTTGCGGCGCCGGCTCGGGGTGACCTACGCGGTCGCGGCGGTGGCCCTGCTCATCATCGTCGGGCTGGTGGTGTCGTCGCTGGTGCGGCTGGACAACGCCATCCACACCCGCAGCGACATCATGGCCCCGGCCCTGCTGGGTTCCGCGCAGCTCGTCAGCAGCCTGGTCGACCAGGAGACCGGGATGCGCGGCTACCTGCTCCAGGGGCACGAGGAGTTCCTCGAGCCCTACAACTCCGGCCGCCGCGATGAGAGCGCCCAGCTCGCCGACCTGCAACGCCGGCTTGCCGAGCGGCCGGACCTGCTCGGCAAGCTCCGCACCCTCCGGGAGCGGATCCTGGCCTGGCACCGCGACTACGCCGACCCGTCCATCACCGCCGTGCGCGACCGGGGACCGAAGGCGGCGACCGCGCTGTCGCCGGAGGTCGGCAAGCGGCGCTTCGACGCGGTCCGCGCCGCGTCCGACGACCTGGAGTCGGCGCTGCGGACGAAGGCGATCAAGGCCCGGAACAACGTCGGCGCCGCGCTGCACTTCCTCGTCCTCGCCCTGGCGATCGGCGCGCTGGTTCTGATCGTCCTGCTGGCGGCGATCGCGCGGGCGTTGCGGGTCTGGGTCACCCGGCCGATCGAGCAGGTGGCCGCCGATGCGCGGACCGTGGCCTCCGGCCGGCTTGATCACNTGGTCGAACCTGCGGGGCCGCCCGACATGATCGCGCTGGCCGGCGACGTGGAGTCGATGCGCCAGCAGCTCCTGAGCGAGCTCGGGGTCGCGCGGGCGGCGCGGATCGCCGTGGAGACGCAGGCCGAGGTGCTGCAGCGGTCCAACCGTGACCTGGAGCAGTTCGCCTACGTCGCCTCGCACGACCTGCAGGAGCCGCTGCGGAAGGTGGCCAGCTTCTGCCAGCTGCTGGAGCGGCGCTACGGCGACAAGCTCGACGAGCGGGGGACGCAGTACATCGCCTTCGCCGTCGACGGCGCCAAGCGGATGCAGCAGCTCATCAACGACCTGCTCGCCTTCTCCCGGGTCGGGCGGAGCACCGACGGCTTCGTCGAGATCGCGCTCGGCGACGTCCTCGGCCGGGCCACGACCACCCTGTCCCTGTCGATCGAGAGTCTGCAGGCCGAGGTCACCGCGGACGAGCTGCCCGTCGTGCGGGGTGATCCGGTGCTGCTCACCCAGCTGCTGACGAACCTGATCGGCAACGCCTTGANGTTCCGCGGTGACGAGATCCCCCGCGTGCATGTCAGCGCCGTCGAGCGGGCAGAGGACTGGGAGTTCGCCTGCGCGGACAACGGCATCGGCATCGACCCGGAGTATGCCGAGAAGATCTTTGTGATCTTCCAGCGTCTGCACGGTCGGGACGTGTACGAGGGCACGGGGATCGGGTTGGNCCTGTGCCNCAAGATCGTCGAGTTCCACGGTGGCAGGATCTGGCTGGACGCGACCGTGGAGCACGGCACGACCTTCCGCTTCACCCTGCCCAAACAGGCTCTGCTGGCTCCGATGTCCGAGCCGGCCGCCCTGGTCGGCGCCGTCGAGGCCGCGGGCCTGCCATCGGTGTCCGCCCCGGCGTCGGCGGCGTCGTCGGCGGCGGCGCCGTCCACGGCCGAACCGCCAGCACCCGTACCGTCCAACCCTGCCCCCGCCCCCAACAGCGCAAGGTCATCCGGAGGATCATCGTGAGCGAACCGCTCGTCCCGGTCGAGGTGCTTCTCGTCGAGGATGATCCCGGCGACGTGCTGATGACCCGGGAGGCGTTCGAGGACCACAAGCTGCGCAACCACCTCAACGTGGTCAGTGACGGCGTCGAGGCGCTGGCCTACCTGCGCGGCGAGGGGGAGTACGCNGGCTCACCCCGCCCCGACCTCATCCTGCTCGACCTGAACCTGCCGCGCCGCGACGGGCGGGAGGTGCTGCGCGAGGTCAAGGCCGACGAGCGGCTACGGCGGATCCCGGTGGTGGTGCTCACCACCTCCGAGGCCGAGGAGGACGTGCTGCGTAGCTACGACCTGCACGCCAACGCCTACATCACCAAGCCCGTCGACTTCGAACGGTTCGTGGCGGTGGTGCGTCACATCGACGACTTCTTCGTCACCGTCGCCCGCCTGCCCGGCCAGTAGGTCCGCCCGGCCGCCCCGCGGTCGCACCGCCGGGCGGCACGGCGCTGGTGGGACATCTCACCGGGGACGATGGTGGCATCGGTGTGGTGCCCGGTCGCGGGGTGGATGACCTGCCGGGCGACGCTTCGCCCGCCGCTTCCGGGTGGTGCGGGCGGGGCAGAGATCGGGGAATCGGTGCGCGGCACCTGTCGCGGTGCGCCCCGCCACGGCCGGCGTCGCCTAGAGTGCGGCTCATGGCGACCGGACCGGAACCCGCCCAGCGCCGCGCCCGCGCGCAGCGGCAGGCGCTCGCGGATCTGCTCACCGACCTCGGCCCGGGTCATCCCACCCTCTGCACCGGGTGGACCAACCACGACCTGGCCGCGCACCTCGTCACCCGCGAGCGGGTGCCCTGGNCCGCGCCCGGCCTGGTGATCAGCAGCCTGCACGGCATCACCGAGCGGGCCGAGCGGGCCACCATGCGGGCCCACCCCTATCCCGAGCTGGTGGAGACCTTCCGGGCCGGACCACCATGGTGGCAGCCGACCCGGCTCGGGCTGATCGACGACGCCGCGAACTTCGTCGAGTTCTTCGTCCACGCCGAGGACGTTCGCCGCGCGGACGCCGGCTGGGAGCCTCGCACGCTGGACGACACGAGCCGCGACGCGATGTGGGCGGCCCTCCGGCTGATCGGATTCGCCGGGTTCCGCCGGGCCGGTGTCGGCGTCGTCGCCGAGCGCACCGACCGGCCAGGCCGGCGCATCCTGCACGCCGGCGAGCCGACTGTGGAGATCATGGGGCCGCCGGAGGAGCTCGTCCTCTACGCGTTCGGGCGGATCGAGGCCGCCCGGGTCGAGCTGCGCGGCGCCGACGACGACGTCGAGCTCCTGCGCGCGACCCCCGTCGGCCTCTAGCGCGCCCCAGCCCGATCCCAGCCCCAGCTCCAGCCCCAGCCCCAGCCCCGGTCCCGGTCCCAGTCCCGATCCCGGCCCTGGCTCCAGCCGCGATCTCTGCTTATCCGGAGCCCTTCCGCGTCCGATTTATCCCTCTGGATAAACATGGTGGCCGGTGGCGGGCGGCGATTCGCGCCACATCGGAGGGTCGGGGCGTTGGTAGGGGCTCGTGCGGGGGTTCGGGGTGCCAGGCTGGCAGGATGGCCCCGCAAACTCGCCTGGCCGCGCGGGTCGTGCTCGTCGACCCCGCCGACGCGGTGCTCCTGCTCCGGTCGCACGATCCGACCCTCGACGACGCGCCGCAGTGGTGGCACGTGCCCGGCGGCGGCCTCGACGCGGGGGAGAGCGCCGAGCAGGCCGCGGTCCGGGAGGTGTTCGAGGAGGTCGGTTACCGCCTCCTCGACCCGGGTCCGGCGGTCGCCACCCGCCGTGCGTCGTTCACCTATCTGGGCCGCGAGTACGCGCAGTTCGACACGTTCTTCGTCGCCCGGGTCCCGCACCGCCTCGAACTCGACTCGTCGTCCTGGACGGAGACCGAACGCGGGTCGATCCTCGGCTGGGCCTGGTGGACCGTGCCCCAGCTGCGGGCGACGAAGCAGACGGTGTATCCAACGCGCCTGGTCGGCCTCGTCGAGGGCTGGCTGCGTTCGGGACCGCCGGCGGCGCCGATCCGGCTGTGACGGCGCCGCCGGCCGGTTCACCAGAGCGAGGCGTAGGTGGCGGCGGCGGTCGGGTTCTCGTTCGGGCCGACCAGGGACGAGTGCACGTTGCCGNCCTCGGAGTTGTTGAAGTACGTCTCGTAGGCGAGCACGTCCCGGTTCGCGGCGAACGTCTGGTACATGTTGCGGACGTAGACGGGGTTGTCCCCGCCGGCCTGCCCCGCCCGGCCCGCCCCCGTGTCGGACTTGCTGACCAGGCCCCATTCGGGGACCGAGAACTGCTTGCCGTGCGTCCGCGCAAACGCGATCACCGAGCACAGGCCGGTCGGGTCGGCGCACTGCTTCGCGAAGGCCGCGTCGGTGGTGCTCGCCGGCCACTGGTCGTAGCTGTCGATCCCGATGATGTCGACGTACTGGTCGCCCGGATACACCGACCAGGCTCCGCCGCTGTGGGCGTTGAGCGCCCAGTCGATGCGGGCCTGGGGGTCCGTCGAGCGGATCGCGCCGACGACCTGCCGGAAGCAGTTCACCCAGGTGGTGGCGTTCGTCTTGGAGACCGACCAGGGGAACCAGTTGCCGTTGAACTCCCAGGCGAGCCGGATGATGCTCGCCGGGCGCCCCTTGCTGACCAGCCAGCGGCCGAAGTCGGCCCAGTGGCCGGAGTAGGCGCCGCTCGCGCAGGAGTTCATGTCGCCGCCACCGGTCGGGAAGAAGGGCTGCGAGATGATCCACGTGCCGTTGAACGTCGAGAACTTCTCCGGTCCGCTGCCGAGCCAGGGGTTGGTGATGGTCTGCCAGCTCGACCGGTCGGCGAAGGTGAGCACGGCGTTGACGGGCGAGCCGCGGAAGCTCTCCCACGCCCGCACCTGGGTCATCGAGCCGGCGGAGACGCCGCTCATGCCACCCGGCACAGAGCCGCCCCCGCCACCGGCGGGCACGATCGGTACCGGGGCGGCCGGTGGCTTCGCCGTCGGCCTGATGGTCGGGACCGCCGGCTTGGTGAGGGCCGGTACCACCGGCTTCGCGGTGGTCGCGGTGGTCGTGGCGGCCGGCGCGCCCGCGCCCGCTCGGCTGGGAGACGGCGAGGCGGCCGGGACGTGACCGCGGCCCGTGCCGCTCGGTCGCGCCGAGGCGCTGGGCGTCGCCTTCGGGTCGCCGCCGTGATGGCGCGCGTTCACGTGGACGGCGGCGGCCTCGACGGTGGAGCCGTCATCGCCGGCCGAGTCGTGTGCGGGGGCGATGCTCCACCCGATGGCGGCCGCGAGCAGGGCCAGGACGCCGAGCGAGGCGATCCAGGCGGGATGGTGCGGACGGCGGCGCCGACGGCGGGAGCCGGCTCGGGCTCGGGGCGGGCTGGGGTTGCCCTCCGATCGGTGTTTCACCGCAGGTATCCCTCCGTGCGTGGCGGTGGCGTCGTCAGAACCCCCCCGGGTCCCTGCTTCGGCGTCGAAGCTGATGACCTCCGTGTCGCGCAGCGGCCTGAGATGTATGGAGTGGCCGCCGGGTTACCCCCTCGGTGCCCCGGACGGCTGCCTAGTTAGATATGACGAGACCCTACACGGAGGGAATCTGGCGCGTTGTCCCAGCTCGGACGCTATGCACGATTCGTCCGTACTGGTGGGTCTCGAACCATGTGTGCGCCTTGTGGGAGCCGTGGGTTTGATGGGTCCGGCGGCCGTTCGGGGACCCCTGGTAACTCGGTGCTCCGGCGGCCCGCTGGGCGGGTCGCTCCGACCGCGTCGCGTGGTGTGGAACGTATGGCAGGCAGAGGTTCCGGTTGTGTCACAATGTGCGCGCGGACCGGGGCGCCGCGGTGGTTCACAGCGGTGACCCATGGATCGTGCGGGGATCGGGAGTCATGGCCGGCGCGTGCCGGCGGCTGCTGGTCCGGTGCCCCGGTGGTCATGGCAGCCAGGCGCGGCGGCGGCCGGGTTTCGGCCTGGACGCCCCGCCGACATCAGGAGCGCACCGTATGTCCCAGCCACCCGAGTACCCGCCGGGCGGGTACCCGCAGGGCGGTCACGACCAGGG
>NZ_LJFZ01000002.1:289260-369972 GCF_001420875.1 Frankia sp. AvcI1
GTGCCCGGCTACGGACCGCCGCCGGGCGGGTACGGGGCGCCGCAGGGCTTCGGCAGCCCGGAAGGCTACGGAGCGCCGCCCGGCTACGGGGCTCCCGGGGGCTACGGTGCCCCCGGCGGGTTCGGCCCGCCGCCGCCGTATGGCCGGNCGATCTCGAACTACCTGTGGCAGTCGATCGTCGTGACCGTCCTGTGCTGCCTGCCTGCCGGGGTCGTGGCGATCGTCTATGCGACCAAGGTCGACGGTCGCCGGCAGATGGGCGACCTCAACGGGGCGCTCGACGCCTCGAAGAAGGCGCGGATGTGGTGCATCATCTCGGCGATCGCCGGTGTCGCGTCGTTCGTGATCTTTCTCGTGGTGGCCCTGGTCGGCGGCTTCGACAGCAGCTCGAGCACGTCGTACTCGACGCTCGGGCCGGCTGCGGTCTGACGGCGCCCCGCGGTGTCCAGTCCGCCCGGTGGTGAACGTCCGGACCCCGCCGGCCAGCTCGGCGGGTTCGATCAGTCCGGCGGGTTTGATCAGTCCGGCGGGTTCGGTCAGCCGGGTGGTTGGCCGCAGGGGGAACCGGGTGGCTGGCCGCCGCCGGAGGCGGGCGGCGCGGTCGCGACGCCCGCCGAGGACCGGCCCATCCGGACCTACCTCTGGCAGTCGCTCGTCGCGACGCTGCTGTGCTGCCTGCCCACGGGGATCGTGGCGATCGTCTACGCGACGCAGACCCAGACGCGGCTGCAGGCCGGCAATCTCGCGGGTGCCCGGGAGGCGTCGGGCCGGGCCAGGCGCTGGTGCGTCATCTCGCTCATCGCCTTCGTGGTGGTCCTGCTGGTCTACGTCGTCGCCATTGTGATCACTGTGGCGATCGTGTCGCGCAACGACTGATCCCGCCGCTGTCGCCGTCCCGACCCACGGTCTCGCCTGGCGCGGGGCGGGACGGGACGGCCGGCGCCGGCGCCCAGGCGGGATGCTCCCGGGCGGCCCACCAGACCGGCACCGTGCCGGTGCGAATTCCGACCCGTGCGACCGGGTCGTGGGCCGCCATCCACAGGTGCCCGACGACCCCGAAGAACAGACCGTAGGCAAGCAGGTCGTGCACGAACGTGGCGCCGGTGCGGTAGCCGATCGGGATCGGGCCCAGCGGCCCGGCTCCCCACTGCATGATCATGCCGGTACCGAGCATCACGAGGGCGCCCCCCGCGACGAAGGCGGCGAACAGCTTCTGCCCGGCGTTGAACTTCCCGACGCCGGCCACGATCCGGGCCCGGGCGGCGGCCCGCCGCCAGGAACCGAACCGCAGGCTGGCGCGCAGCCAGGCGCGGTCGGCCGCGGTGAACCGGTTGAGCGCCCGCAGGTCGCGGCGGTAGCCGGCCGAGACGGCGGCGACGAGCATCGGCACCGGCAGGGCGAGCCCGGCATAGAGATGAACGGTCTCGACGAGCTGGCGGCGACCGACCAACCGGGCCAGCGGCGGCAGGTAGAGCGTGGCGCCCGTGAGCAGGCAGCAGCCCATCAGGGCCGCGGTCAGCCAGTGCACCCACCGGGGCACCCGGCCGAACCGGCGGACCAGGCCCGACGGGGTCGCGATCCGCCCCGAACCGGGCGCGGGTAGGTCGGCGGGCGACGGCGGCGGATCAGACGGCTTCATCGGCCCGGCCGTTCGACCGGCCGACCCAGCCGTCGACGTCGTACCCCTGGCGTTCCCAGTAGCCCGGGGTGACCGTGTCGACCACCTCGATCTCGCCCAGCCATTTGATCGACTTGTAGCCGTACATCGGCGCCACGTACAGGCGGACGGGCCCGCCGTGGTCGTGCGTCACCGGCGCGCCGAGCATGGTCAGGGCTACCAGGACGTCCGGCCGGGTGGCCTGGGCGAGGGTGAGGCTTTCGGTGTAGACGCCGTCGAAGGAACGGAAGGTCAGCG
Source organism: Frankia sp. AvcI1 (assembly GCF_001420875.1). Taxonomy (NCBI): domain Bacteria; kingdom Bacillati; phylum Actinomycetota; class Actinomycetes; order Frankiales; family Frankiaceae; genus Frankia; species Frankia sp. AvcI1. The sequence continues at coordinate 291,176 of NZ_LJFZ01000002.1, forward strand.
CGGTGGCGGCGGGCTGGACGCCGGCCGCCGCGAGCAGGTCGCGCAGCAGCACGCCCGACCAGTGCACCGCCCCGACCCGCCAGCCCGTCACGCACTGGAAATCGCGCACGAGGGTCGTCTGCCGCATCCGGGCGAGATCGGCCAGCGTCAGCGTCATCGGCCGGTCGACCAGGCCGTGCACGCGCAGCCGGTAGTCGTCCGGGCCGAGCCTGGGGACGCTGGAGGTCACCGTGTAGTAGCGGAAACCCCCGACGGGCACGAGATCGGACAGCCCCGTCGGGTCCTTCTCGCGGATCGGGGTGACCACCCGCTCGACGGCTCGCTCCACCGGCGCCCCGAACGCGACCCCCGCGGCACCGAGGGCGACCATGCCGAGGACGACCCGTCGTCCCACCGGCGAACCCTCGGATGCCACACCGTCCAGTGAACACCGCCGCCGGCGCGGCCGGCCGCGGCCCTGGCGATTGACAGCGTTCCCCAAGGTTCGGGCCGCCGTCAGCCCGGGCGGGCCTGAGGTTCGGGCCGCCGTCAGCCCGGGCGGGCCGCCGTCAGCCCGGGCCGTTGCGGCCCCCGACGGCGGCCAGGACGCCCAGCAGGACGACGCCGGCGGCGGTGGCGGCCAGACACCAGGCACGGCAGCGCCGGGAGGCCAGCCGCGCGCCGGCCACGTCCCCCCGGGCGAGCCGCTCGCTGGTCCGCATCGAGTACACCAGCCCGAACGCCCCGACCGGCGCGCACAGGATGGTCGCCACGATGGACAGACCAAGGTGGCTGCGAACCCGCACGGCCCGGTGGCTGGGCGCTCGCCGCTGCGGCAGTCGATCCTCGCCGTCCGCCCGCGTACGGATCGGCAGCCAGGCCCGTGGATCATGCGGATCGAGCCGCGGATCCGGCACGCTCCAGGGCTCGCCCGCGGCCTGGACGCCGTTCTCGCCTCGGGAACTGCTCCCGGTGCGGATGCCGAAGCCGGTGCGGATGTCGAAGCCCGCCTGAACTTCGAAGCCCGCCTGAACGTCGGAGCCCGCGCGGATGTCGGGGTCGGTGCGGAGGTCGGGGTCGGTCCGGGTGGTGGAGTCGGTGCGGGTGGCGGAGCCCGCGGCGCGGGCGGTGGCGGCTGCGCCGGCCGGCCGCATCGGCGGGTACGCCGGCCAGGCCGCCCGGCGATGGGGGTGGGTGCCCGGCCCCTGGGACCGGCTCGTCGGGTAGCCGGTCGAGTAGTGGTGACCGCTGGAGAAAAAATGGTGGCCGGTGGTCTCCCCGGCGCCCGCGGCCCGGTGGGCGGAGCGCCGGGCTCGGACGTCCGCGGCTGGTGAGGCCGGTGCGGTTGGCGAAGTCGATGCGGTTGGCGAAGTCGGTGCGGCGGGTGAGGTCGGTGCGGCCGGTGCGGTTGGTGTCGCCGGCGGGGTGGACGCGGCTGGCGGGGTGGCGCGTGTGTCCCGGTGCGGGCGGCTGAGGCGGCCGGTGCGGGCGTCGTAGTCGTCGCGCCACTTCTCCAGCAGCTCGTGCGAGGCGACGATGAGCTGCATCGCGCGGACCGAACCGGGATGCCGGCTGGCCGGGTTGTCCGGGTGGTGGACGCGGACCCGGGCCCGGTAGGCGCGGCGGATCTCGGCGCGGTCGGCGGACCGGCTCACGCCGAGGACGGCGTAGGCGTCGGTCCCGTCGAGTTCGCGGACGAGCCGGTCGAACGGGCTCACCGGGCAGGGCGATCGCAGCCGGCGGAGCGCCGCTGCCGTGTCGGAGGCGCCATCCGATCCCCTGTCGTCGTCAGCCGGGCACGTTAGGTGGTAATCATAGGCTTTTGTCTGGCCGGGCGTCTGCCCTCATGACATAAGAGTGATCAGGCGGTGACATCGCGGCGCGCCAGAGTGATNGCGCCCAGCAGGGCGGCGCCCATCGCGTAGGCCGTACCGACGAGCAGCGCCGTCCCGTAGCCGGCGTCGCTGACGCCGCCCTGGCCGATCGCGTCGAACACGAGGCCGGGCAACACCCGGTTCGACGCGCCCCACGACTCCTGGATGATGTGCTCGATCGGGAACGTCCAGGCGACCCCGACCGCCAGGGTGAGCGCGGTCGAACGCAGCACGAGCCCGAGCACCGTGCCGGCCACCCCGAAGAAGGCGGCGGCGACCAGCGCGTTGAGGTAACCCGAGGCGAGATGCCGCACACCGTCGCCGCTCCACCAGGCGGACGTGTCGATCCCGCGCAGCGTCGCGGTGACGTACCCGACGCCCACGCTCAGGACGACCGCGCCGATCAACGCCGCGGCGGTCAGGGCGAGCATCACCGACATCCGACCGGCCAGCCAGCCCAGCCGGCGGGGTTCGCGCAGGAACAGTGTTCGCAGCGTCCCCTGGCTGTACTCGAGGGTGATGGTGATCGCGAAGACGAGGAAGATCAGCAGCCCGGTGAAGGTGCTGCCGCTGATGAAGCCGAGGGCCATCCCGTCCGCCGCCGACACCTGGCCGGTGGTGACGCCGAAGCCGCCCGACCCGCCGGCGCCGGCCGCGCCGGGTCCGCCGGCATCGGCCAGACCGAAGAGCAGAGCGGTGGACAGCACGCTGAGGACGGCGAGAATCGCCATCGCGACGGCGGTGCTCGGCCGCCACAGCTTGATCAGCTCGGCGCGCAGGGATCGCCGGGCCGCCAGGACGAGGTTCATCGGGCAGTCTCCACGTTGGTCGTGACGTGCGGGGGAGGCGTGACGTGCGGGGGAGGCGGGACGGCGGCGTCGGCGCGGGACTGCGCGACCAGGCTCTGGTAGCGGTCCTCCAGGCTGGGCCGGCGCGGCGAGATCTCGATGAGGGTGATGCCGTGGGCCGCGGCGGCCCGGTTGATGCCGGCGAGCAGGCGAGCGTGCTCCCGGGAGTCCGGCGGCCCCGCGCTCAGGCTGGCGACGACCTCGTGGGCCCCGCGGACCGCCGGCACGGACAGGCCGGCGAGCAGGTCCGCGACCAGCGCGAGGTCCTCGTCGTGTTCGGGGCGCAGCACGACGTCGTGAGTGCGGGTGGCCATCAGGTTCTCGGTCGGGCCCTGGTAGGCCANNCGGCCGCCCTCGACGACGATCAGCCAGTCGCAGATCTGCTCCACCTCGGCGAGCAGGTGCGACGAGATCAGCACCGTGCGGGTGCGGCTCGGGCCGCCGGACGGGGCGGGCGCGCCGGACGGGGCATCCGCCAGCGTGCGGATGAGCTCGCGCATCTGGCGGATGCCGGTGGGGTCCAGACCGTTCGTCGGCTCGTCGAGGATCAGCAGGTCCGGGTCGGCGAGCAGGGCGGCGGCGATGGCGAGTCGCTGCTTCATGCCCAGCGAGTAGGACCGCACCCGGTCGCCGCCGCGGCCGGTCAGGCCCACCTCGTCGAGGATGCCCTCCACCCGGGCGGGATCCTGGCCGCCGAGCGCGGCGAGCGCGGTGAGGTTGCGAGCCCCGGACAGCGCCGGGTACAGCGCCGGACTCTCGATCAGCGCGCCGACCCGCGGCAGGTAGGCGGCGGGCGCGTGCAGCGGCCGGCCGAGCACGGTGCCGCGCCCGCCACTGGGGCGGACCAGACCGAGCAGCATCCGCAGCGTCGTGGTCTTGCCGGCGCCGTTGGGCCCGACGAAGCCGGCGACGACACCTTCGGGAACGGCGACGTCCAGCCCGTTGACCACGGTGCGCCGGCCGTACCGTTTCGTCAGGCCGCGGACGTCGATGGCGAGACGGCGAGCCGGGTCCGCCTCGTCCAGGGCTCCGTCGGGCCGGGGGACGGGAACCTCGCTCCGACCGTGAGGGTGGGCCGCCGCGGTGCGCCGGCCTGTGGTTGTCGTCATGCCGATCAGCGTGCCGGCGCGAACGGGGGACGTCGTCCGTCAGCGGACGACACCGGTGTACGCAAGCGAGCGTGTCCCGGCCGCGTTCCCGGTACGCGCCAGGTGCCGGCTCAGACCAGGCCGGCCTGGTTGGCCAGGACGGCGAGCTGGGCCCGGTCGCGGGCGGCCAGCTTCACCATCACCCGGCTGACGTGGGTGCGGGCCGTCGCCGGGCTGATCACCAGGCGGGCGGCGATCTCGTCGTTGGACATCCCACGGCCGACGAGGCTCATCACCTCACGTTCACGTACGGTGAGCCCGCTCAGATCCGGGGCCGTCACCGCCGGTCGGCGGGCGAACGTGTCGATGACGAGCCTTGTCACCGTGGGCGACAGCAGCGATTCGCCCNCCGCCACCACCCGGATCGCCCGCAGCAGGTCCGCGGGCTCGGTGTCCTTGAGGACGAAGCCCGAGGCGCCGGCGCNCAGGGCCTCGAAGACGTACTCGTCGACCTCGAAGGTGGTGACGATGACGATCCTGGTCGCGGCCAGCCGTGGGTCCGCCACGATCGTCCGCAGCGCCGCCAGGCCGTCGACCACCGGCATGCGGATGTCGAGCAGCACCACGTCCGGCCGGGTGGCTCGAACGATGTCGACGGCAGCCCGACCGTCCTCGGCCTCGCCGACGAGGTCGAGATCGTCCTCGGTCTCGATGAGGACCCGCAGCCCGAGCCGGACCAGCGGCTGGTCGTCGGCGATCACGACGCGAATCACGCGCGCACCTGCGCCCGCTCGCGGCGCGNCAGCGGCAGTTCGGCGCGGACCTGCCAGCCGCCGCCGGGCCCCGGGCCGGCGAACAGGACCCCGTCCAGTTCCGCCGCGCGTTCACGCAACCCCGTCAGTCCCTGGCCGCCCGGCCTCTGCCCGCCGGGGAGCGCGTCGTGCGCCCGCTCGGACGCCTGCGCCCGCTCGGACGCCTGTGCCGGCCCGGACGCCTGTGCCGGCCCGGACGCCTGTGCCGGCCCGGACGCCTGTGCCGGCTGTGGCGACTGTGCCGGCTGCGACGGCTCGGGTGGCTCGGGCCGGTCGGTGACGTCGAGGGCGAGCCGGCCTCCCGCCGTGGCCAGGGTCACCCGGACCCGGGTTCGGCCCGGCGGTGCGTGGCGCAGGACGTTCGTCAGCGACTCCTGGATGATCCGGTAGGCGGCCAGGTCGAGGTCGGCGGGTAGCCCGGTCAGCAGGTCGCCGTCGTCCTCGGTGACGAGCTCGATCGGGACGCCACACAGGCGCACCTCGTGCAGCAGGGTCGGCAGTCGGCCCAACCCGGTCAGCGGCGGCTCGGGCCGCGGGCTCGCACCGGCCGTGACCCGGGGATCGCCCGATCCTGCCCGCTCGCCCACGGGCGAGCGGTCGTCGACCGCGACGGCCCCGCCTGCGCGGGGCCCGCCTGCGCGGGGCCCGCTGACGAGAGTGATGCTGGTGTCGGTGCCACCGCCCTCGTGCTGGCCGTCGCCGGCGCCGGTGCCGCCGCCCTCGTGCTGGCCGGTTCCGCCGCTCTGCTGGCCGGCGCGGGTGAGGGCGAGGGTGGAGCGCAGCTCGTCGAGCGCGTCGACGCTCGTGCGGCGGATCGCCTCCAGGGCCACCTGGGCCTGCTCGGGCCGCCGGTCCAGCACGTGCAGGGCCACCGCGGCCTGCAAGGAGATGACCGACAGGCTGTGCCCGACCACGTCGTGCACCTCGCGCGCCATCCGCAGTCGTTCCTGCTCGATCCGGCGTCCGGTCGCCTCCTGGGCGGCCTGGGCCGCGGCGACGCGGTTGAGCCGGATCAGTGCGCCGACCAGCGCCGGCACGCTGCACAGCGCGATCCCGCCGACCGTCTCGAACACCAGCCCCCAGCCGCCGGTGGCGTAGCCGCGGGCATCGCCCACGGCCGACCCGACCAGCAGGGCGACGTTCGCGACCAGCACCGCCCGCCGGGACGCACGCCGATCGTGGTGCAGGCCGACGGACAGCGCCGCCACGACCAGGGGAGTGACCGCCGGGCCGTGCGGGTAGCCGGCGGCGAAGTACAGACCGAGCAGCAGGCTCGTCGAGAGCAGCATCACCAGCGGCACGCGGCGGCGCAGCAGGACGGTCCCGGTGAGCAGGGTGAGCAGCACGAAGGCCGGCGCGTCGAGGGCCCGGGCGGGTGGGACCTGGTCCTGGGCGGCACCGTTCGACCCGCCGATGACCACGGCGGCGGTGGCGACCAGCGCCATGACATCGCACACGGTCCGCAGGGGGCCCCGGCGTCGCACCCGGGCGCGGCCGGGCGGCGGCGACGGGCGCGCGAGTGCCAGCGCCCGCGCGGCCGCCGATCTGTCCGTGCTCGTCATCACCGTCGACGGTAGCGAGCCGGTGGCGTCGGGACATCCGTCCCTGGACGTACTCGACGTACCTGCCCCGACGTACCTGCCCCGACCTGCCTGCCCCGACCTGCCTGCCTGCCCCGACCCTGCCGTGACGTGCCTGCCGTGACCTGGCCACCCCGACGTACCTGCCGCGGCCTGCCGACCGGGAGGCGCCCGGCTTGTTACGCTCCCGACCGGATCCGGTGGATGCCGTCGGCGGGGAGGCCGCATGCTCGTGTCGGGAACGCCGCCGACGTTGCTGTCACTGTGGTATCTGGCGGCCTGCCTGGCCGATCGGGGCGACCGGTTGGAGTACCGGCACCCCCTGGTCGCGGTCCGCAACGCGAACAATGTGGTCGTCGGCGGGCTGGACGTGGTGCGGGGCGAGCCGGCGGCCTCGGCGGTCATCCGCGGGGACGGCTGGTGGTCGCGCGCGGTGCTCGGCACCGCCGCCGCGGCCCTGCCGCCGATCGACGGCAGGGCGCTCACCGGGCTGTGGGCGACCTTCCAGGGCAAGGCGGGCGCGGTGGCGCTGCTGCCGGCCGAGCTGCGCCACGCCCGGATCGAGGCGGCGGCGGCCCGGGCGGGCGTCCCCGCCGCCCTCGCCGGCCGGCTGTTGAGCTGGTCCGACGCGGTCGTGGAACACTTCCGCCAGCAGCCGGTGATCGGATGATCATCGCCATCGAAGGTGTCGACGGGGCGGGCAAGAACACGCTGACCGGCCGGCTCGTCGCCCGGCTCACCGACGCCGGGCGCAGCGTGGCGACCCTCGCCTACCCGCGCTACGACGCCGAGCCCCTCGGACCGGCCATGCGCGGGCTNCTCGGGGGCGATGCGCGGCTCGCCCCGCTGGCCGCCGCCCCCCGCGCCACGGCGATGATGTTCGCGCTCGACCGGGCGGCGTCGCGGCCCGCGCTCGACGCCCTGACCGACGCCAACGACGTGGTCATCCTCGACCGGTACATCGCGTCGAACGCCGCCTACGGCGCGGCGCGGCTGCCGGCGGCCGAGCGGGCGGGCTTCCCCGCCTGGGTCGCCGATCTCGAACTCGGCTCGCTGGCCCTGCCAGCCCCGGACCTGCAGGTGCTGCTGCGGGTGCCGGTCGCCAAGGCGCGGGCGGGCGCGGCGGCGCGGGCGGGCGACGACCCGGACCGGCCGCTGGACGCTTTNGAGAGCGACGGCGGGCTGCAGGAGCGGTGTGCGCGGATGTACGAGGATCTGGCGGCCCGAAACTGGATTTCGCCCTGGTTGATCGTCGACCGGGACAGCGCTGTCGGCCTCATCGAGGGGTGGCTCGGCGCCCTGCTGCGCTGATCGCGTCGCGTCGCGGCTCCCCGGACCCTGACACTCACAGATCACCGAGGGGCATGNGGGCTAGCAGCCGACGAGGCAGCTCGGCAGGACGATCGGCGGCATGCGCACGACGACGCCGGGATCGGCGCGCGAGCGGTGGTCGTGCGGCGCGGGCGCCGGGGTGTGGTGCGACGTGGACGGTGNCGCCGCGGTCATGGCCGGCTGGCCGGCGCCCGCGGTGCTGACGGCACTCGGGCCGACCGAGGCCGGGGCCGTCGCCGGCGAGTGCCGGATGGTGGCGGGCCGAGGCGGGGACACCGGGTCCTTGCGCCCGAGCGACGGCAAGGTGGTGCCTCCGCCGGCCACGACCGAAGCGGCGGAGGAGGGATGGCCCGCAGGAGGCCGGCCGGGCACGGGCGCGGCGGTGGTGCCGCCGGTGGCGGAGGGGGTCGGCTCCCCGGCACCGACCGCGTCGTCCGGCGCGGCGGCGCCGCGCTGCCCGATCAGCACCGCGACGGCCACGGCGGCGATGGCCACGATCCCCAGGCCAAGCTGCGGGAAGGTGATCCGGTGGATGCTCCCTCGGTGCACGCTCACGCGGGCTCCATCCGTCGACGGCGACGACGGCCGGACCGTAGCACGTGTACCTCAGATCGGGACACTACCGCCTGATCCGTGCACTACGGACACTCGGCAGAGCCCGCCCGGAACCGCACCGGTCAGACGGAGGTCAACGCCTGCGCGCGCCGTGCCAGTCGGGCCTGGGTGTGTTCGAACTNCTCCTGCTGCTGCGCGGCGGCCGCGTCGAGGCCGGCGAGGAAGGTGGCGACCTCCTCGCGGGCTTGTTCGCCCGCGGCGTCCAGCCCCGTCAGGTCGAAGAAACGCCACTGGCGCAGGATCGGCGCCACCACGTCGTCATGGTGGACACGCAGGTTGTAGATGCCGGCCCGGGCGATCTGGATGGCCTTGCGGCCGAAGTCGCGGATGCCGACGCCGGNCATCACGAAATTGAGGATCTCGTCCCGGATGGCCTCCACCGTCCGGGACGGGGCGATCTCCAGCGCGGCGGCCACGAGATTCCGGTAGAAGATCATGTGCAGGTTCTCGTCGGCGGCCACGCGGGCCAGCAGCTTCTCGGCGACAGGCTCCCCGCAGAAACGCCCCGTGTTGCGGTGGCTGACCCGGGTCGCCAGCTCCTGGAAGGACACGTACGCCATCGACTGCAGCGGCGTGATGCCGGGCCGATCGAAGCCCCGGCTCATCTGGTACATGCGGTCACGTTCGAGGGCGACCGGGTCGACCCCCCGGGTGACCATCAGGTAGTCGCGCATCGCGATCGCGTGGCGGCCCTCCTCGGCCGTCCACCGGTGCACCCAGGTGCCCCAGGCGCCATCCTGGCTGAAACCGTCCGCGATGACCCGGTGATAGCTCGGGAGATTGTCCTCCGTGAGCAGATTGACCTCGAAGGCGATCTGCGCCGCCTTCGACAGGGACGACTGGCCGGGCTCCCAGGGAACGGTGTCGNAATCCCGGCCCAGGCTCCAGGGGACGTAGTCGTGCGGCATCCACTCGGTGGCGATGCCGAGATGCCGGTTCACGTTCGCCTCGGCGACGGGCTCCAGCTCGCGAATCAGCTCGGTGTCCGTGAGTGATCTCATTGGGAGACTGTTCCAGACTGGACGCCCGCCAACCATGTCCCACGGGTGTGGATTCCCGCTCGCGGGACTGTTCCGCCCGGCCAGTTCGCCTGCGCGACCAGGGCTTTCCCACCGGGCCGAGGGGGCCCCGCCGACCTGCGATACCAGCCCCTTCACACGGAACTCTCACGATGCTCCGATGAACTCGGCATCCGGGCCGCCCAGCCACGAGACAACGAGGGAGCCGGACATGGTCGCAGCCCCACGGGTGCTCGTCGTCGACGACGAACCCAACATCGTCGACCTGCTCCGGATGGCCCTGCGCTTCCACGGCTTCGACGTCCTGACCGCGGCGACCGGGCGGTCGGCGCTGCAGCTCGCGGTCCAGGNCCGTCCGGACCTGATGATCCTCGACGTGATGCTGCCCGACGTCGACGGCTTCGAGGTCTGCCGGACCCTGCGGGCCGGCGGCCAGAGCGTGCCCGTCGTCTACCTCACCGCCCGCGACGCCCACCGCGACAAGATCGCCGGGCTGACCTACGGCGGGGACGACTACGTCACCAAGCCGTTCGCGGTGGACGAGCTGGTAGCCCGCGTACGGGCCGTGCTGCGCCGGACGTCGCCGCCGCGGCCCGAGCCCGCACCCGATCCGCCGGCCACCACCCTTCGCTTCGCCGACGTCGAACTCGACCCGGACACCCATGTCGTCCGCCGGGCCGGCGAGCCGATCGAGCTGTCGCCGACCGAGTTCACCCTGCTGCGGTACTTCCTGACCAACCCCAACCGGGTGCTGTCCCGGGTGCAGATCCTCGACGCGGTGTGGAGCTACGACTTCGCGGGCGAGCCGACGGTGGTCGACCAGTACGTCAGCTACCTGCGACGCAAGCTGGGTCGGCACGGGCCGTCGCTCATCCACACGCAGCGCGGCTTCGGTTACGCGCTGCGTCTGCCTGCGGCGGGGACCGGCCGGTGACCCTGCGGCTGAAGCTGATGGCCGGGCTGGTGGCGCTGTGCGCCCTCGGCCTGACCATCGCCGGCACGGCGAGCGCGTTCGCCCTGCGCTCCTATCTCTACGACCGCGTCGACCAGCAGCTCGGCCGCGCCGAGGTGCTCGGTCGGCTGCCGGTCGCAACCCTGCTGACCCGCCCGTCGAGGCTGGACCGAGCCGGGATGGAGCGGGCCGTGGGCCCCACCGACTACCTGGTGGAGATCCGCCGCGCCAACGGCACGGTGCTGCGGGTGGCCGGATCCGCGAGCCCCCCGCCGCCGGCCACCCCGCTGTTGGACGTCGCCGGGCGCGCCGGCATCGGCGGTGCGAGCGGCGGGGCGGGCGGCGGCGGCGCCGGTACTGGCACGGGCTCGCCGCGGAGCCCGGCTCCCTTCACCGTCGTCGCCGATCGCGAGCGTTACCGGGCGGTCCAGCGCGCCTTTCCGGGCGGCACCCGGGTGCTCGTCGCGCTGCCGCTGCGGCCGGTCGCGGACACGGTGCGCCGGCTGGTGCGCATCGAGCTGGCGGTCGGGGCGGCCGTGCTCGCCGCGGTGGCCGCCCTGGCCTGGCTGTGGCTCACCCGCGGCCTGCGCCCGTTGCGCCAGATGGTCGGCACCGCGGCGGCGATCGCCGGCGGCGACCTCGACCGGCGGGTGCCGGCGGGGCCGCCCCGCTCCGAGACCGGGCAGCTCGCGATGGCGCTCAACGCGATGCTCGGCCAGATCCAGACCGCGTTCGACGCGCGGGTGGCCTCCCAGGAGCAGGTGCGTCGGTTCGCCGCGGAGGCGTCGCACGAGCTGCGGACGCCGCTGACGTCCATCCGCGGATATGCCGACCTGCTGCGCGCCGGGATGGTGCCGGCGGACGAGGCCGACCAGGCGCTGCGCCGCATCCAGCAGGAGGCGGCGCGGATGGGTGACCTCGTCGACGACCTGCTCTACCTCGCCCATCTCGACGAGCAGCGGCCGATGCGGCGGGTCGAGCTCGACCTCGCCGACCTCGTCCGCGACGCCGTCGCCGACCTGCGCGCCGCCGCCCCGCAGCGTGCGGTGCACGCCGAGCTCCCGCCGAGCTGCCCCGTGCTCGGCGACCCGGACGCGCTGCGCCAGCTCGTCGGCAACCTGCTCGCCAACGCCCGCGTCCACACTCCGCCCGACGCGGCCGTCGAGGTGCGCCTGCGTGCTGGAGGGCCCGGGCCCGGGCCCGGGCACAGGCTCGGGCCCGCGCCGGGCGGCGCCGTGCTGGACGTGATCGACCACGGGCCGGGCATGCCGCCCGAGGTCGCCGACCACGTCTTCGACCGCTTCTACCGGGCCGCGGACAGCCGGGCCCAGGGCCGCGGCGGCAGCGGGCTGGGCCTGTCGATCGTCGCGGCGACGGCGCAGGCCCACGGCGGCCGGGTCGAGGTCATCAGCGCCGTCGGCACCGGCAGCACCTTCCGCCTCCTGCTGCCACCGGATCATCAGCTACCGGGTGACGCCGTCGGCCTGACCGCGCCGGGTGGCGTCGGGGCCGCGGTGCTGTAGAGGCGGGCGAGGGCGGCGGCGGCGCGGGCCAGAGCGGCGCGCAGCTCCGGAGGATCGACCACCTCCAGCTCGGGGCCGAGCGCCAGCAGCTCGCCCTGCGCGTGCCGGACCGACTCGATCGGCAGCCGCGCGCGGACCCACCCGTCCCCGTCCGGCGGCTCCGCGCTGTCCCGGATGCTCCGGCTGACGGCCGGTGGCAGCCGGTACGGCGCCAGCGCGAGCCCGGCCGGGGACAGGCGCACGGTCGCCGTCGCACGATAGACCGCGGCCTCGTAGCGGGCCGTCCAGGCGGCCCAGTAGGCGGCGAGGTCGAAGTCGGGCGACCGCTCGAACCCCTCCCCGGTCGGCGCCAACGACAGGATCCTCCCGATCCGGTACACCCGCGTCCCCGCGGGCGCACCCGCCTGCTCGGTCCCCCCGCCGTCGCCGGTCCCCCCGCCGTCGCCGGTCTCCTCGCCGTCGCCGGTCTCTCCGCCGTCGCCGGTCTCTCCGCGGTCGCCGGTCTCCTTGGCGTCGCCGGTCTTCTTGGCGTCGCCGGCCGTTTCTGCGGCGGCGACCAGGTACCAGGTGCCGCCCTTGAGGACGAGGCCGAGCGGGTCGAGGACGCGGTCGACCTCGCGGGGGGCCCGCCAGCGCCGGTAGGTGACCCGGAGGCGGCGCTGCGCCCAGACCGCGTCGGCGACCTCGGCGAGCAGCGGCGTGTCCTCGGTCGCCCGGAACCAGCCGGGCGCGTCGAGGTGGAAGCGTTCGCGCACCCGGCCGGCCCGCTCGCGCAGCGGCTCCGGCAGCGCCGCCAGCAGTTTCAGTTCGGCCGCCGCGAGCATGGCGCCGAGGCCCAGCTCGGCGGCGGCCCCCGGCATCCCGGCGAGGAACAACGAGTCGGCCTCGTCCGCGGTCAGGCCCGTCAGTCGAGTGCGGTAGCCGGCAAGCAGCCGGTAGCCGCCGGTGACGCCGCGGTCGGCCAGAACCGGGACGCCGGCCTGCGCGAGGGAGTCCAGGTCCCGGTGGACGGTCCGGACGGACACCTCCAGCTCGTCGGCGAGCTGGCGCGCCGTCAGCTTGCCGCGCGTCTGCAGCAGCATCAGGACGGACAGCAGCCGGCTGGCACGCACGCCCGCATTGTCGCCCGCAAATCCTGACAGAGGAAGTCAGGTATCCCGCCCAGGATGGGTGGCACAGGCAACACCACCAGGTCCGATGGGAGATCATCATGGCGGGAACGGGAACGGAAGCGAGAACGGAGACGCCCGGCGGCACCGTGGCCGAGGGCGTGACGCCTGCGGCGGGCGTCGCGACGGCGGCGTGGGCAGGGTTGATGCTCGACTGTCCGGACGCCAAGGAGCTCGCGACCTTCTACGGTGAACTGACCGGCTGGGGCGTCGGCGGCGCGGACGACGCGGGCGCCTGGGCCTACCTGAGCCCGCCGGGAACCGAGATCATGATCGGGTTCCAGCAGGTGGCGGACTACCACCCGCCGCGTTGGCCGGATCAGGAGGCGCCGCAGCAGTTCCATCTCGACTTCCGGGTCGCGGACCTGCCCGCCGCCGTCGGCCGCGCCGAGGAACTCGGCGCCACCCAGGCGGAGTTTCAGCCCGGCGGCGAGCGCTGGCGGGTGCTGCTCGACCCCGCCGGGCACCCCTTCTGCCTGTGCCCGCCGCCCCCCGCCGCCCCCGCCGACGCGGGCTGACGCCGAGCCCGGCGTGACCCCGTCGCCGCAAACGTCGCGACGCCCGCCGCCGCGACCGGCTGACGGCGGCCCGGCCGCACGGCGGGGGACGTGGGGCCGGGGGCGTGGGGCGTGAAGAAGGTGAAGTAGTCAGCCCATGGTGCGGGCGCCGTCGAGGGACTCGCGCAGGATGTCGGCGTGCCCGCAGTGGTGGGCGGTCTCGGCGATGAGGTGCAGCAGGACCTGCCGCACCGACCAGCTTGCGCCGGGCTCGAACCAGGGCGCCGCGGGCAGCGGACGGGCGTCGTCGAGGTCCGCGACCTCGGCGACGATCCGCTCGGTGCGGCGGGCGACCTCCTCGAAGCGGTCGAGCACGCCGGCCAGCGTCTCGCCGGGCGACAGCTGGAAGTCCTCGCGGAACTTCTGCTCGCGAGCTGTCATGTCGCCGTCGAACGCCGCGGCGCCGACGAGGACGAAGTCCAGCCACTGGTACTCCATGACGGCGACATGCTTGACCAGGCCGGCGAGGGTCAGCTCGCTGACCGTGGTGCGCCGTGAGGCCTGCTCGTCGTCGAGGTTCTGCACGGTGAACCGGAGGAAGGCACGGCGCCGCGCCAGGTTCGCCAGCAGATCGGCGCGCTCGCCGGTGAGCGCGGGCCGGGCCGTGGCGACCCCCTGCCCCCCGTCCGGGGCGGCCGTGGTCGCGTCGGTGGCCGTGGTCGGGCCGGTGGCTGTGGTCGGGTCGGTGCTCATGGTGGTCATCGTCTGTCGCCTCTCGTCGTCGGTCCGCTGACGTCGACGTTAGGGGCGATTGCGGTCAAGTCCTGGCCTCAATCATGAGAGGCGTGCAGGCACGGTGCGGTTCCGCGGAACCGCGATCGGCGCGACCGCGACCGCACGGTTGCCTGCGGTGCGATGCGATGCGCACGGTTCGCCGGTGCCAGACCGCGCAGGACGCACCGCGACCGGTCCCTGCCGTGGTTCGTACTCGCTCGTCTACCGCAGGTCGTAGACGCGGCGGGCGTTGTCGGCGCAGACGAGTCGGGCGATCCGGGCAGCGTCGGCGGCGGTCCAGGCGTCGTCGTCGATGCCGTCGGCGAGGAAGGCGGCCAGGCCGCGGCGGAACAGCGTCGCGCCGAGCAGGAACAGCTCGCCCAGCGCGTAGGCGTCGGTGGAGAACAGGAACTTGCCGAACGGGGCGAGTTCGAGGGCCTGCGCGATCAGGCCGATGGAGCCGCGACCCGTGTTGTTGATCGCGAGCCCCAGGTCGAGGTGGACGTTGGCGAACACCTGGGCGAGGTAGGCGGCCTCGCGGTGGAACGGATAGCAGTGCAGGAGCAGGACGGCGACCTCGGTCGGCGCGATCGCCCGCAGCAGGCCGGTGAGCAGCAGCGGGTTGCCGCGGGCGAGATCCAGATCGGCGTCGCCGTAGCCGACGTGGATCTGCACCGGCAGCCGCGCCTCGACCCCACACCAGATCAGGAACGAANGCAGTACGGGGTCGTGCAGCCGGATCGCGGCGCNACCCCGGATCTCGTTGATCCAGGTGCGGGTGGCGGCGGCGACCTCCCGATCGGTGGGCCGCCGCGCCGGCAGGGCCAGCCCGGCACGGTAGGCCGCGACCGACTTCACCGCGACCGTCGACGGGGTGCGCTCCGCCAGCCGGGCGCNCACCGTGTCGGCGAGGTGGGCGACTCCGATCTGCCCGGTGAGCACGTCCACGGCTGCCCGTTCCGCGATCCGTTCGAGACGTACGACGTCGAGCCCCCGTCCGCCGGCGAACGCGGCGAGGTCCTCGGCGCAGGTCAGCGGCTCGGGCTGGAAGCCGGTGTCGACGCAGAAGGTGCTGATTCCGGACGCACCGAGCAGCCGCCGGTGCACCTCGGCGTGGCCGAGTTCGGCCCGCCGCTCCAGGTAGGTCTCGGGATCGGAGTGCGGTGGCAGGTCGAGCGCCGGGGCGCACCAACGCCGCAGGGCGAGGCCGATCTGGCTGTCGAACAGCGTCGTTCCGGGTGGACCGGGCCGATCGGCCTCGGTGAGCATGCTCTCGAACTCCGGGCGGGTGAGGTCACGCCGGACGAGGCCGTGGCAGTGATGGTCGACGAGCTCAAGCTCAAGGTTGACGAGGTCGGGTCGGCCGACGCCTGCGGAGCGCCCCATCCCTGANCGATCCCCGCCGGGCGGCGTGGTCATGCCTGNCCGAAGCCGTCACCTTGTGTAATCGAACTCTGTGTGCAGGGCCTGTGGATAACTTGTGGATTACTTTGGCCTGCCTGGGGACAGTCGACCCGAACATCGGTGATGTTGGCGTGTTTTCAGATCTTCTTGCCGAGGCGAAAGCTGTGGACAACTCCGTGGACGGCCGCCGGATGCACGGTGGGCATCCCGGCTGGAGCGCGACTCAAGCTTACTTTCCGTAATGGTTGGGCCGGTGTGGGCGGGGTCTCGTCCGGTGTCTCACCCGACATCGGGCCCGCGGGCGCGCGAGCATGGTGCCAGGCGAGACCCACCCGGGGCGGGATCCGTGGGGAAGGCGACATCCGTGGGACAGCGATATCCGTGCCGCAGGCGGCATCCGCGGGAAGGCCGATCGTGAGCGACCCTGCGTGGGACCGGGNCGCGCTGCGGATCAGCGCCAACGGCGGCCGCGAGCGCGACCGACTCGCCGCCGCGGCCAGGCATGCGGCGACGAACCTGGAGGTCCGCGGCGTCGTCTGCGTCGCCTGCACCTTCGTCGACAACAGCGGCATCACCCGGATGAAGGGCGTGCCGGTCGGTCGGCTGGACAGGGCGGTGGTGTGGGGCGTCGGCGCGTCCCCGGTGTTCGACGCGTTCGGCGCCGACGACGGGATCACCACCGGCCGCGTCGCCGGCGGCGCCCTTGGCGGCCCGGTCGGCGACCTGCGGCTGCATCCGGACCTGGACCGGCTGACCGCGCTCGCCGCCCAACCCGGGTGGGCGTGGGCGCCGGCGGACCGCCGTGATCAGAGCGGCGCGCCCCATCCCCAGGACACCCGGCAGCTCGTTCGGGTCGAGGCGGCGCGCCTGGCCGCACGCGGGCTACGGGTCGCGATGGCCTTCGAGATCGAGTGGGCCGTCGCGCCGGCCGGTGCCGACGGGTTCACTCCCGCCGCCGGTGGCCCCGCCTACGGGATGACCCGCGTCGCCGAGCTCGGTGACTACCTTCGCGACGTGGTCGCGGCGCTGACCGAGGAGGGGCTCGTCGTCGAGCAGATCCATCCCGAGTACGCGGCCGGCCAGTTCGAGGTCTCCGTCGCCGCCCAGGACCCGCTCGCCGCCGCGGACACCTGCGTGCTGGTGAAGGAGACCGTGCGCGCGGTCAGCGGGCGCCACGGCCTGCGCGCCTCGTTCGCGCCGAAGGTCCTCGCCGACGGCGTCGGCAACGGTGGGCACGTCCATCTGAGCCTGTGGGGCGATGGCGATGGCGATGACGGCAGTGGCGTGGGTGGCAGTGGCGTGGGTGGCAGTGGTGATGATGGTGGTGCTGGTGGCGACAGTGCGGCCCGGCCCGGCGGGTACCTCGGTGGATACGGGGCGGGGCCGGGCACTGCGGCGGGCGGCGTGGTGGTGGGGGGCTCGTCGGCGGGCGGCGGGTGGCACGGCGGTGGTCGGGTCAACCTGATGGGGGGCGGGAACGGCCCGGGTGGCCTGACCGCGACCGGCGAGGCGTTCGCCGCCGGGATTCTCGCCCGGCTGCCCGCGCTGATGGCGCTCGGCGCGCCGAGCGTGGCCTCCTATCTGCGGCTGGTGCCGTCCCAGTGGGCGAGCGCCTACGCCTGCTGGGGACTGGAGAACCGGGAGGCCGCGCTGCGGATGATCCCCGGCCCGCCGGCGGCCGGGGGCCGGGCGGCGAACCTGGAGATCAAATGCTTCGATCTCGCCGCCAACCCCTACCTCGTGGCGGCCGGTCTGCTCGCCGCCGGCCACGCCGGCCTGGACGGCGCGGCGAGGCTTCCCCCGCCCGTCGACGTCGACCCGGCCTCGCTCGACCCCGCCGAGCGGGCCCGGCGGGGCATCGCCCGGCTGCCGACCGACCTCGGCGTGGCCGTCGCCGCCTTCGCGGCAGACGACGTCCTGCGCCGCGCCTGCGGTCCGGCGTTGCACGACACCGTCGCCACGGTCCGGCGCGCGGAGATCGACCGGTTCGCCGACGCCGACGCGGCCACCGTCGTGGCCGCCACCCGCTGGCGCTACTGACCCGGCAGCGCCGCCCCGCGCTCAGACGACGCGGTGCAGCCCGGCTGCCTGGACGGCCCGCTCCAGGTCGGCCAGGCCGAACGCCTCGACCGGGCCGAGCGCGCCGACGCGGCGGACCGTGCCCGCGNCAAGGTGCCCCGCCATCCAGGCCATGATCCGCCCAGTGAACGTGTACGGGTCGTGGCCGGCCAGCGCGGCGGTGGCGAGCTCCCGGCCGGCGCCGTCACGGGCGCAGGCGATCACCCGAACCCCGGCGCGCGCCCGGTTCGGCGCGTCCGGGCCCCGCCCGCTGGTCGACCGGGCGGCGCGGGCCAGCGCGCCGAGCGCCGCCCGCGTCGGTGGCAGGCGCCGCAGCCCGGCCAGCGGGAACGACAGTGCCTGCGCCGCCCGGGTACCGCCATCACCGCCGCCGAAGTAGGTGGAGACGTCGGTCAGCGCCGGCGCCAGGCGGGGCAGCGTGATCGCCTCCCCGCCGGACCACAGCGCGCCGCGCCGGGCTCCCCGCACCGCCTGATCGGCAGGCCGTGCCCGGCCGGCAGTCCCGGCCTGGTCGACGGGCGTGGCCCGGGCGGCGGGGGCGGAGAACGCGCGCACCTCCCGGGCGAGCGGGCGCTGCACGAGTCGGCCGTCGCGCAGGACGAGGACGCCGTCGCCGAGGGCGGCCAGCAGCGTCGCCCGTGTTCCGCTGCTCATCCCCGTGGGCCCGCTGACGAGGTAGCCGACGTCGAGCCGGCGGGCCGCGTCGCCGGCCGCGTGCAGGGCCAGCGCGCCGGCGAGGTTGCCCGGTACGAACTCGAAGCCGGCGCCGGGGAGCAGCACGCAGCCGGCCGCCGCCGCCCGCGGCCCGACGTCGGCGAAGACGTGGCGCAGGAACGCCCCCTCGCCGGAGCAGTCGACGTAGTGCGCCCCCGCCGCCGCGGCCGCCGCCACCGCCGGGCGGCCGAGCTGGTCGAACGGGCCGACCGTGGAGACGAGCACGTCGCCCGCGCGCAGCAGCCGGCGCAGCGCTGCGGCGTCGGCGGCGTCGGCCACGGCGGTCGCCAGCCCGCCGTGGGCGGCGGCGAGGGCGGCGACCCGCGGGCCGGCGCGCCCGGCCAGCACCGGCCGGTGCCCGGCCGCGACGAGCTCGGCGGTGACCAGCCGGCCCGTGTAGCCGGTCGCCCCGAACACCACGATGGTCCCCGTGGTCTCGGCGCCCGTCGTCTCGGCGCCCGTGGTCGCGGCGACCGTCGGCGGGGAGCCCGGTGGCATGGAGTCCGGCGACTGCATGAAGTTCTCCGGCGGCGTGGGGGTACCGCCCGCCACGGCTACCGCCGTGCCTTGGTTCTCCATAGCGCCGTCCTTGTGGTGACGTTAGTCCGAACAGTCGATCGTGACCCCCGACACGTTGCTTTGGNGCGTGGGAGCATCGGCCCCTCACAATGATGCGCACCCCGTCCGAGGAGGCGCGCGTGCGTAAGGTCCTGGTCGCAAATCGCAGTGAGATAGCCGTCCGCGTCTTCCGAGCCGCCCAGGAACTGGGGCTGCGCACCGTTGCGGTCTACACCCCGGAGGATGTTTCCGCGTTGCACCGGACGAAGGCGTCCGAAGCGTACGAGCTCGGCGGGCCGGGTCATCCGGTGCGGGGCTACCTCGACATCGACGCGCTGCTCACGGTGGCCAAGCAGGCGGAGGCGGACGCGCTGCACCCCGGCTACGGCTTCCTGTCGGAGTCGGCGGTGCTGGCCGAGGCGTGCGCGGCGGCGGGGGTGACCTTCGTCGGGCCGCCGCCGTCGGTGCTGCGGCTGACGGGAGACAAGGTCGCCGCGCGCAACGCGGCGATGGCGGCCGGGCTGCCGGTGCTGCGCGCGTCCACGCCGCTGCCGGACGGGCAGGGCGCGGCGCAGGCGGCCGAGGAGGTCGGGTTCCCGCTGTTCGTGAAGGCCTCGGCGGGCGGCGGCGGGCGGGGACTGCGCCGGGTGGAGCGGGCGGCGGACCTCGCCGACGCGGTGGCCAGCGCCTCCCGGGAGGCCGCGGCGGCGTTCGGCGACGGGACCGTGTTCCTGGAGCAGGCGGTCGATCGCCCCCGTCACATCGAGGTGCAGGTCTTCGCCGACTCCTACGGCAACATCATCCACCTGTACGAGCGGGACTGCTCGGTGCAGCGCCGCCACCAGAAGGTCGTCGAGATCGCCCCGGCGCCGAGGCTGGACGAGGCGATCCGGGCGAGCATCTGCGCGGACGCGGTCCGCTTCGCCCAGCACGTCGGCTACGTCAACGCCGGCACCGTCGAGTTCCTCCTCGGCGCCGACGGCCAGTACACGTTCATGGAGATGAACCCGCGCATCCAGGTCGAGNACACGGTCACCGAGGAGGTCACCGGCGTCGACCTGGTCGCGGCCCAGCTGCGCATCGCCGACGGGGAGAGCCTCGCCGACCTCAACCTCGGCCAGGACCAGATCGCCCTGCGCGGCACCGCGATCCAGTGCCGGGTCACCACGGAGGACCCGGCGGACGGCTTCCGGCCCGACACCGGGACGATCAGCTTCTACCAGTCTCCGGGCGGCCCCGGCGTCCGCCTCGACGGCGCGACCTACGCCGGCGCCGAGGTCAGTCCCTACTTCGACTCGCTGCTGGTGAAGNTGACCGCGCGGGGCAGCACGCTGGAGAAGGCGGCGCGCCGCGCGCGCCGGGCGCTCAACGAGTTCCGGGTCCGCGGCGTCCGGACCAACATCGACTTCCTGGGGCGGGTGCTCACCGACCCCGACTTCCTCGCCGGCGGGGTGACGACGTCGTTCATCGACGAGCGTCCGGAGCTGCTTCTGCCCGGCCGGGGTACCGACCAGACCAGCCGGACGCTCGCCCGCCTCGCCGAGAGCACCGTCAACGGGTTCCGGCGACCGGCGCACGCCCTGGTAGACCCGCGCATCCGGCTGCCCGAGCTGCCGCTGCTGCCCGACGGCCAGGGGGTGGCGATCGGCCCCGGCTCGCCCGCCTGCCTCGGCACCGGCACCGGTGGCGGCAGTGGTCAGGGGCTGTCCGGCGCGGGCCTCACCGGCGTCGCGGTGCCCGCCGGCTCGCGGCAGCTGCTCACCGAGCTCGGCCCCGCCGGCTGGGCGGCGCGGCTGCGCGCCCAGGAGGCGCTGGCCGTCACCGACACCACCCTGCGTGACGCCCACCAGTCGCTGCTGGNCACCCGGCTGCGCAGCTTCGACATCCTCGCGGCGGCGCCGTCGTTCGCCGCCCTGACGCCGAACCTGCTCAGCCTGGAGGCGTGGGGCGGGGCGACGTACGACGTGGCGCTGCGGTTCCTGGCCGAGGACCCGTGGGAGCGGCTCGCGGCGCTGCGGTCCACCGCGCCGAACCAGTGCCTGCAGATGCTGCTGCGCGGCCGCAACGCGGTCGGCTACACGCCGTACCCGGACGACGTGGTGCGGGCGTTCGTCGCCGAGGCCGCCGCGACCGGCGTCGACATCTTCCGGATCTTCGACGCCCTCAACGACATGGAACAGATGCGCCCGGCGATCGAGGCGGTCCTGGAGACCGGCACGGCGATCGCCGAGGGCACCCTGTGCTACACCGGCGACCTGTCCGACCCCGGCGAGCAGATCTACACCCTCGACTACTACCTGCGCCTCGCCGACCAGCTCGTCGCCGCCGGCGTGCACGTGCTGGCGATCAAGGACATGGCCGGGCTGCTGCGCCCCGCCGCGGCGGCGACGCTGGTCACCGCTCTGCGCGAGCGGTTTGACCTGCCCGTCCACCTGCACACGCACGACACGGCCGGCGGCCAGCTCGCCACCCTGCTCGCCGCGTCCGCGGCCGGGGTGGACGCCGTCGACGCCGCCGCCGCGCCGATGTCCGGCGGCACCAGCCAGGTGAACATGTCGGCGCTGGTCGCCGCGACCGACCACACCCCGCGGGCGACGGGGATCGCGCTGTCGGCGCTGTCGTCCATGGAGGCCTACTGGGAGGCGGTGCGCGACCTGTACGCGCCGTTCGAGGCGGGCCTGCGGGCGCCGACCGGGGCGGTGTACCGGCACGAGATCCCCGGCGGGCAGCTCACCAACCTGCGCCAGCAGGNGATCGCGCTGGGGCTCGGGGAGCGCTGGCCGGCCGTGCAGGAGGCGTACGCGGTCGCCAACGAGCTGCTCGGCAAACCGATCAAGGTGACGCCGACCAGCAAGGTCGTCGGCGATCTGGCGCTGTTCCTCGTCGGCGGCGGGGTGGACGTCGCCACGCTGCGGGAGCATCCCGAGCGCTTCGACCTGCCCGCGAGCGTCCTGGGCTACCTCGCCGGGGAGCTCGGCACGCCGCCGGCCGGGTTCGCCGAGCCGTTCCGGGAGCGGGCGCTGGCCGGCCGCCACCCGGCGCCGCCGTCGGCCGACCTCGACCCCGCCGACGCCGCCGAGCTCGCCGTCCCCGGCGCCCGGCGCCGCGCGGCGCTGTCCCGGCTGCTGTTCCCCGGCCCGTGGAAGGACTACCTGGCCGCCGCCGACAGCTACGGCGACTCGTCGCTGGTCCCGACCGAGCCCTACCTGTACGGGCTGCGGCCGGGCGTGCCGGTGGCCGTCACGCTGGAGCCCGGCGTCGAAATCATCATCGAGCTGGAGACGCTGTCCGAGCCGGACGACGCCGCCATGCGAACCCTGTACCTGCGGGTCAACGGCCAGCCCCGGCCGGTCCGGGTCCGCGACAACTCCATCACGGCGACGACGGCCTCGGCGCGCCGTGCCGACCCCGGCGACGCGAACCAGATCGGCGCCGGGCTGCCCGGCATCGTCACCTTCACCGTCGCCGCCGGGGACACCGTCACCCAGGGCCAGAAGCTCGCGGTGGTCGAGGCGATGAAGATGGAGGCCGCCGTGACCAGCCCCGTGGCCGGCACCGTCGGCGAGCTCGTCCGCGCCAACGGCGACTCCGTCGAGGTCGGCGACCTGCTGCTCGTCGTCCGCCCCTGACCGACGGGCTCGACTGCGCACCCGCGGGGCCCGCCGCGCCATCCCGGCGGCGGGCCCCACGGGACCGCACTCCGCGTCAGGAAGCTCCAGATGTCAGGAAGCTCCGGATGTCAGGAAGCTCCGGGCGTCAGGAAGCTCCGGGCGTCGCCGGGCCGGGACGGAACACCCAGGCCCGCAGCAGCAGGAACCGGATGACGGTGGACAACAGGTTCGCCAGCACGAGGACCGTGACCTCCAGGCCGCGGCCGGGATGGTCGCTCGCCGCGTGCAGCGCGGCGAGCGAACCGCTGGTCAGCCCTAGCCCGATGGCGAACACCACCAGACCCTGCAGGTGGTGACGCCCGGCCTGGGCCGCCCCGGTGAGCCCGAAGGTGAGCCGCCGGTTCGCCGCCGTGTTCGCCACCGCGGTGATGAGCAGCGCCAGCAGGTTCGCCGCCTGCGCGCCGGTGGCCGTCCGCAGCAGGACGAACAGCACCAGGTAGGCCAGGGTGCTGNCCACACCGATGATGGCGAAGCGGACGAGCTGACCCGGCAGTCCCCGCGGCACTCCCGGCACCTGCACCCCTCCCGCCGCCCCGCCCCTGCCCTCCGTGCCGCCGCCCTCGCCCGGGCCGAGGCCGGCCGTGGCGGTCAGCGGGCCGCGGCCGAACTCCCGGCGCAGCTCGGCCAGCGGCAGCGCGCCGGTGCCCAGCGCCCGCAGCAGCCGCACGACCCCCTTGAGGTCCGCGATCGCCGTGGCGAGGACGTCGACCCGGCTGTCCGGATCGTCGATCCAGTCGACGGGTACCTCGTGGATGCGCATCCCGNCCCGCTCGGCGAGGACGAGCAGCTCGGTGTCGAAGAACCAGCCGGTGTCCTCCACCAGGGGCAGCAGCGCCGCGGCGGCGTCGGCGCGGATCGCCTTGAAGCCGCACTGCGCGTCGGAGAAGCGGGCGGCGAGCGTCCCGCGCAGGATCAGGTTGTAGCAGCGGGAGATCACCTCCCGGCGCGGCCCGCGCACCACCCGGGAGGTGCGGGCGAGCCGGGTACCGATCGCGAGGTCCGAATGCCCGCTGATGAGCGGCGCGACCAGCGGCAGCAGCGCGGCGAGGTCGGTGGACAGATCGACGTCCATGTAGGCGAGCACCGGCGCGGGCGACATCNCCCAGGCGGTGTGCAGCGCCCGGCCGCGTCCCTTCGCGTCGAGGTGCACCGTGCGTACCCCGGGCAGCTCCTCCGCCAGCGCCAGCGCGATCCCGAGGGTGCCGTCGGTGCTGGCGTTGTCGGCGATCGTGAGCTGGAACGGGTAGGGGAACGAGTCCCGCAGGTGGGCGTGTAGCCGGCNCACGCAGGGGCCGAGATCGGTCTCCTCGTTGTAGACCGGGATGACGACGTCGAGCACCGGCAGCGGTCGGCCGTCGTCCTCCACTGCCGTGCTGGCGTGCGTCTGCTCCACGGGAACGCGCTGCGCGGGGGCACCGGTTCCGGTCGCCGAGGAAGGCATCCACGTCGTCATGCTCCTCACTCTCGGTCGGCGAGCTGTGCCACCCNTGTGCCCATGCTGTGTGCCGCCTGTGAGACTCCAGCCTTCGCCCTGAGCAGTGCCGTCGGCACCCCCACCTGACCGGCGACGGCCGTGTGCTCCGGGCCTGGGGGAGGGCCCGGAGCACACGGCCGGTCTGGTGATGGCGACGGATCAGGTGGTGCGAGTGGTGGTGGTGGAGGAGGAGGTGCTGGTGCTCGCCTTGGGGGCGGTCAGGTCGTAGAGGGTGACCCCGCCGACCGTCTTCTCGGTGAAGTTCTCCGTGATCCAGGCGGCGATCTCNTGCGAGGAGTTGCTGCCGCCGTTGGCCTGGCCGNAGCCGNCGCCACCGATGAAGTAGTGGATCTTTCCTTCGGTCACGTACTTCTTGAACTGCGCCAGCGTCGGCGACGGGTCGCTGCCGTTGAAGCCACCGATCGGCATGACCGGTTCGCGGGTCGCGAGCTGGTAGCCGGCGGCGCTGTTCGAGCCCACCGCCGCCGCGACCCAGGTGTAGGAGTCGGCGTTCTGCTTGAACAGCTTCACGATGGCGTCGCTGGGCTTCGCGGCGTCGAGCAGGCCGCCCATGCCGCCGCGCATGCCGCCCCGGCCCTGGGTGGTGCCCGGGCTGCCCGTCGCGCCGTTGCCGCTGCCGCCGCCGGTCGTGCCGCCGGCGCCGCCGGTCGTGCCGCCGGGGAACCCGGGGAATCCGCCGGTCTGGCCGCCGCCGGGGAAGCCGCCCGGGAATCCGCCGGTCTGGCCGCCGCCCGGGAACGTGCCCTGGCCGCCGCCTGGGAAGGTGCCGGTCTGGCCGCCGCCCGGGAAGGCGCCGCCTGCCTGGTTGCGGCCTGTGCCGCCCGGCTGTCCGTTCAGGCGGCGCATGAAGCCGCCCGGGCCGCCGAAGCCGGCGCCGGCCGGGCCGGCCGAGGGGATCGAGCCGGTGTGCGGCGTTCCGGCGGTGGCCACCGCGTACNCGCCCGGACCGAGCAGGCCGGCGACGAGGGCCACCGCGGCGACCCCGATCGAGGCCCGGCGGGGCAGCCGGACGGTGGCGAGGAAGCCGAGCGTGGCGATGATGCCCGCGACCAGCACGGCGTAGCGGATCCACGGGTGCCAGTCGGCGGTGCGGTGCAGCAGCGTCCACGACCAGGCGGTGGTCGCGGCGATCGTCGCCGCGCCGGCCAGCGCGGCGGCGGGGTGACGCCGGTGCCGCCACAGCAGGACGGCTCCCATGCCCACCAGGGCGCCGACCGCCGGAGCCAGGGCCACCGTGTAGTAGGCGTGGAAGATGCCCTTCATCTGGCTGAAGATGATCCCGGTGACGAGCAGCCAGCCGCCCCAGAGGGCGAACGCGGCCCGCAGCCGGTCGGTGCGCGGTGCCCGCCGGGTGATCCACAGCCCGGCGACCAGCAGAATCAGCGCGGCCGGCAGCAGCCAGGAGATCTGACCGCCGACCTCCGAGCCGAACATCCGGGTCCAGCCGGTCGAGCCCCACATGCCGCCGCCGCGCCCGCCGCCGGGGCCACCGCCACCCGGGAGCGGCATCCCGCCGGCGGCGCCGTTCGCCAACCCGGCCGCGCCGCCGGCGCCCGTGCCCGTGCCCGTGCCGGCGCCGGTGCCGCCGCCCGGCAGCGCCGCGGCCGCGCCGTTCTGGAGCAGGCCGAAGCCGCGGCGGCCGCCGGCTCCGCCGCCGCCGACGCTGCCGGTCTCGTTGCCGGTGAGCCGGCCGAGCCCGTTGTAACCGAGGGTGAGTTCCAGCAGGCTGTTGTGCTGGGAGCCGCCGATGTACGGCCGTGACGAGTCGGGGACCAGTTCCACGATCGCGATGAACAGCCCGGCGGGGATCAGCAGCCCGANGCCGCCGGCCAGCGTCTGGCGGACCCGGCGCCAGAACGACGTCGGCGCGCAGGCCAGGTAGACCAGCGCGAAGATCGGCACCACGACCAGCGCCTGCAGCAGCTTCGTCAGGAACGCGAAGCTGACGAGGACGCCGGCCAGCACCATCCAGCGGGTGCTGGCCTGCTCCACCGCGCGCAGCGTCGCGTACGCGCCGGCGACCAGCAGGAGAACCAGCAGCGCGTCCGGGTTGTTGAACCGGAACATCAGCGCCGCCACCGGGGTGAGCGCGAGTACCGCCCCGGCGAGCAGGCCCGCCCCGGCGGAGAGCTGGCGGCGCACCGTCGCGTAGAGCAGCCCGACGGTGCCCACGCCCATCAGCGCCTGCGGGACGAGCAGGCTCCACGAGTTCAACCCGAAGATGCGCGCCGACAGCGCCATCACCCACAGGGAGGCCGGTGGCTTGTCGACGGTGATCGAGTTGCCGGCGTCCGAGGAGCCGTAGAAGAACGCCTTCCAGCTCACCGAGCCCGCCTGGACCGCGGCCGAGTAGAAGGCGTTGGCCCAGCCCGAGGCGCTCAGGTCCCACAGGTACAGCACGCCGGTGCCGACCAGCAGGACGATCAGCGCCGGGCGGACCCAACGTGGGTCCGGCTCGGCGGCGGCGGGCGGTACCGCGCCCTCGGCAGCGGGCCCGAGGACGGTGGGCGCGTCGTGGTCCGCCGGCACATCGGGGTCTGTCGGCGCACCGGGGTCTGTCGGCGCGGCGGGGCCCGCCGGCGCGGCGGGCTCCGTCCTGCTCCACGGCAGCCGGCGACGGTGTCCCTGAGCGCGCCGACCCCCGTCGCGCGGGATCGGGTCGGTGAGTGTGGGCGACATAGGGATCACCCTGGGCCAGCGACCTTTTGGGTCCTTGTGTTCCGCCTGTGCGGAACCTGTGAAGCTCGCCGACGACCCTCGTCCGCCACGGCGTCCCGGAACCGGGCGTGGAGGACGGGCGCCGAGGCGGGCCCGATGGCGGGCTCCGAGGACGGACGTGGAGGAGGCGTGCTCAGGCGCGGCGCATCAGCCTAGCGAGGCCCGCCGTCGGTGCGGGCCGCGCGGGTGGTGCCGCCGGCGCGGGCGGGGCCGTCGGTACGGGCGGGGCCGTCGGTACGGGCGGTGCCGGCGGTGCCGGCGGTGCCGGCGATGCTGACGGAGCCGACGGCGTCGTCGGCGCCGGACCTGGTGCCGCGGTCCAGCCCGGGGTCACGGTTGCCCGGTTGGGCGGCTCGCCCTGCGCCGAGACCGCGGCGGACCAGCGCGGCAGCGTGACGACGAAGGCCGTGCGCCCGGGTTGGCTGGTTGCCTCCACCCGGCCCTGGTGGGCCTCGACGACGGCGGCGACGATGGCGAGCCCGAGCCCGGTGCTGCCCGCGGCCCGGGACCGGGAGCTGTCCCCGCGGGCGAAGCGCTCGAAGACCTCGGGCAGCAGGTCGGCGGGGATGCCGGGGCCGTCGTCCACGATGGCGACGGTGACCTCGTCGTCGGTGACCGCCAGGCTGGCCGTCACGCGGGTTCCCGGCGGGGTGTGGGCACGGGCGTTGGCCAGCAGATTCGCCAGCACCTGGTGCAGCCGGGCCGCGTCGCCGGTGACGGTGACCGGCTCCTCGGGCAGGTCGAGCGCGAAGCGGTGGTCGGGGGCGGCGACGTGCGCATCGCTGACGGCGTCGACGACCATCCGGGAGATGTCCACCGGCTCGTGCTCCAACGGCCGCCCGGAGTCGAGCCGCGCGAGCAGCAGCAGGTCCGAGACCAGCGCCGTCATCCGCGCGCTTTCCGACTCGACCCGGCTCATCGCGTAGGTGACGTCGGGTGGGACGGGTTCGCGGGTGCGCCGGGTGAGCTCCGCGTAGCCGCTGATCGCGGCGAGCGGGGTGCGCAGCTCGTGGCTGACGTCGGCGAGGAACTGCCGCATCCGCGTCTCGCTGGCATGCCGGGCCGCCAGCGCCGCCCCGATGTGACCGAGCATCCGGTTGAGCGCCGAGCCCACCTGGCCTACCTCGGTTCTCGGGTCGGTGTCGACATCCGGCACGCGGACCGACAGCGCCACCTCGCCCCGGTCGAGCGGGATCTCCGCAACGCGGGACGCGGTCGCCGCGACCCGGCGCAGCGGGCGCAGGGTCACCCGGACGATCACCGTGCCGGCGAGGGCCGCCGCGGCCACCCCCGCCAGGGCGACGGCGCCGGCGATGGCGGCCATCTTGGTCAGCGTCGCGTTGACCTGCTTCATCGGCAGGCCCGTGACGACGGTGGTGCCGTCGGGTCTGGTGCTGCTGAGCAGCCGGTAGTCGCCGGCTTCGCCGAGCCCGCGGGTGTGCGTGCCGCCGTCGCGCGGGACGGCCGCGACGGTGGCGGTCTGCCCGGCGGAGAGAGCCTGCAGGGAGTAGGTCGTATCGATGTACGCCCCGTAGAAGCCGGAGCCGTCGATGATCGCGGCCAACGTGCCGGGCTCGACCGGCCCCGTGAAGAAGTTGTCGAGCAGGCTGGCAGCGCTCACGCCGTACAACGTCTGCGCGGTGAGCGGCACCGAACCGGCCGTGGTCCGCCAGGAGGTCGTCGTGCCGTAGCGCGTACCCGAGCCGTACCCATAGCCTGGCTCCGAACCCGATCCGGAACCCGATCCGGACCCCGATCCGGAGTCCAGTCCCGAGCCCAGGCCGCCGGGGAGCTGCTGCGGCAGCGGTGGTCCGGAGTAGTGCTGCAGGGTGCGTTCCCACCTTCCGCTCGCCTCGCCCAGCCGGCGGTCGAGCTGGTCGAGCAGGACGCCGCGCAACGCCACCGCGGTGACGAACACGATCGCCAGCGACACGGTCGCGAGCAGCACCATGAGCAGGGCGAGCAGCCGCGTCCGCAACGACCAGCGGGACGGGGTGACCGGCCAGCCGTGGNCGGTGCGGCGTCGCCCGGGACCACCGCGCCCGGAGAGCCCGGCCTGGACGGCGTCCGGGACAGTATGCGGTGCGGCTGCGGTCATGTCGATCAGTTCCGGCGGGCGCGGCGCAGGCCCCCGCCTGGCCGGCTCTGGCCGGACCGGGCGGCGCCGGCTCCACCGGGCGCGAGCTGCGCCGCCGAGCCGTACTCCGCGCGCGGCCCCGGCGCTGCGGCCGACGTGGCCGACGAGGCCGACGAGGCCTGTGCGACTGGTGCAGCGGACGCAGCCGAACCCGTGGCCCCGCCCGAGCCGGCGCCGATGGACCCGGGCACCACCGCCGCCGACCCGCCGGCCAGGCCGAACGCGCCGCCGTGGATCGTCGCGGGCGCCGCCGAGGTCGAGGAGGTCGGGGAGGTCGATGTGCCCTCCGGTCGGACCGGATAGTCGGTCTCCGCCGGTCGCAGCACGTAGCCGGCGCCCCGCATCGTGTGGATCATCGGCGGGCGGCCGGCGTCGATCTTCTTTCGCAGGTAGGAGACGTACAGCTCGACGACGTTCGCCTGCCCGCCGAAGTCGTAGTTCCAGACCCGGTCGAGGATCTGTGCCTTGCTGAGCACCCGGCGCGGGTTGCGCATGAAGAAGCGCAGCAGCTCGAACTCGGTCGCGGTCAGGTGCACCGGGACACCGCCGCGCGCCACCTCGCGGCTCTCCTCGTCCATGGTCAGGTCGCCGACGACGAGCCGCGCACCCTGCAGCGCCTCGGTGGTCCGCGCCGCCCGGCGCATCAGCCCACGCAGCCGGGCGACGAGTTCCTCCAGGCTGAACGGCTTCGTCACGTAGTCGTCACCGCCGGCGGTGAGCCCGGCCACCCGGTCCTCGACGGCGTCGCGCGCGGTCAGGAACAGCACGGGGACGTCCGGGCTCTCCGCCCGCAGCCGCCGCAGCACCTCCAACCCGTCCATGTCGGGCAGCATGATGTCGAGCACCACCGCATCGGGCCGGAACTCGCGCGCGAGCCGCAGGGCGCCACGCCCGTCCCCGGCGCTGCGCACCTCCCACCCCTCGTAGCGCAGCGCCATCGACAGCAGCTCCGCCAGCGTCGTCTCGTCGTCCACCACGAGTACCCGCACCGGTTGCATGGGGACAGCTTCTCCCGGATGCCTGGCTTCTACCTGAGACCCAGCTGTGAACTTCCTGTGAGTGCCGGAGGTGTGNCGGCATGTTCACCGATCCTCGGATCACCGCGTTGGGCCGGGGCACGGTGACCATATCGTTGCCAAGTGCATCTAGATGAAGCTTTGAGTGAATTGCGTAGGGTCCTGGACGCATCGGATCAGAGNGGATCACGAGCACCTGAGTCGTTGACGCTGCTGTGGGCGGTGGAGCGCGTCACGGCTGGCGTGCGGCTGAGTCGGTGGTCCGAGGTTCGCGCGGAGCTGGAGGCGGTCCTGGACGCGGGAAGCAGCGGGGGCGCTGACGGATCAACGGCACGGGAATTCCCGGTCGTCGCGCTACGTGACTCGCTGTTGTGGGAGATCCGCGCGGGGACTCCAGTGCCGCCTGGTGACAGCTCCCAGCAGCGCTGGTGGTTGCACCAAGAGGATCCTGCTATNGGTCTTTCCGAGCCCGCGTTCGATCTCCTGCGTGACGAGCTCAACCGTAATCGGTTCCTCGCGACGCTACGACCTTTCGTTGGTATGGTGACAAAATCGCCAGATCCGGAGATCAACTTTTGGGAGATTGAGNCGGGTGTTGTGCGGATCCGTCGCGCCGTCCACCAAAGATACGGCGGAAATCATCAGTCTGGAATTGGACCGTGTGCTGAGAGTCCTAACATATTGCTCTTCACGAACCCAATCAAGGGCAGGATTCATGGCTATTTTGATGGCTGGGGTGACGATGGATGCTTCCATTACACTGGAGAGGGGCAGGCTGGCGATCAGAAGATGGCGGGAAACAATCTGGCTGTATTGAATCATCGAGCGAGGGGCCGCGCACTTCGTCTCTTCCATGTTTTGGATAGCGGTGTTCAGTATGTCGGCGAATTCGAGCTCGATGCCGACTTGCCGTGGTACACGAGCCGGGCGCCAGGAACGCGAGGCGGTCCGATACGGTCGGTCATCATCTTTCGGCTCCGTCCGCACGGCTCCGTGCACCTCGTTGAGGCTACGATTCCGGCGAGTACCGCCACTGCCAGCCGCGTTGTCTCAGTGCCGATAGAAGAATCGAGAGTTGACCGGTATGCGGTGATCGGGCAAGAGAAGCTCGGCACCGCTGTTCGGCGGGAAGCTGATCTTGTCCGCGAGTATGCAAATCATCTGCGATCTCTTGGTCATGGGATATGCCGTAAGGCGATTCTTCCGAAAAATGAGCTGGGTCCGCTCTTTACGGACCTCTACGATGAGACGTCGCACGAGCTGATAGAAGCGAAGGGGACGGTCGCGCGTGAGGACGTTCGTATGGGAATCGGTCAACTCCTTGACTATCGACGTTTTATTGAGCCGGCCCCGCGTCTGATCCTCCTGGTTCCCTCGGAGCCGCGCCCGGATCTCTTGGACCTGTGTGCCAGCGTGGACGTCAATGTTGTCTGGAAAACGGATTCCCAGGCGGTATGGATGAGCAGTCTGGAGTTGCGATCAGGGGATCAAAAAATATGAATGAGCCGGATCTCGAAAGCCGGATGTAGTACGCGGCCTGGTGAGGGGCGATCGCCGCGGCTGCCTGCGCGGCAGTGCTGATCTTCGTGCACCGGGTCCTGCCGACCTGGTTCGGTGTCGTGAGCGCGGTTTTCGCCGCGGTATCGATCGGCGCGACGTGCGGCGTCGGGCCTGCCGTACTCGGGCGGGCTGCTGGCCCCCGTCTGGCTGCTGGCCGCCGGCGTCGCGGTGTTGTGCGTCCGAGACAGTCGATAGCCCTCGGGGGCTGTGGGCAAGGTACGCGCGCATCCCCCGAACGCCCTAGGCCAAGCGGACCTGAGCCTCGGGGGCATCTGACGATCAAGCCCACGCGGAGGGATGGTGCGCCCTGGTTGCCGGCGGCGGGTCGCGCCGGCTCGGGGACGACGGCGGCATCGGCCTGGGCGCCGACTGGAGATCGACGGCTATGCCCCGAACGGTGTCGACGGCCCTGCTCCGACCGAGGTCGACAGGCCTGGCGCTGACGGGATCGACGGCGGCGAGTCCGGGCGATGGCGGGCCTGACGGTGGCGGCGGGGCACGGCGGCGAGGCCTGGCCGCGCTACCCCATTCGGCGCGGTCGCCAAGAGCGTCGGCAGGGTCCCACGGTGACGATCCCGACGTCACACGGCTGTCACCCAGGTGACGGTGGGTGCCCCTGGGGAGCACGCTGTGGTCTGTCGGGAGGACGACCAGGGAACTGCACCCCAAGGGGGGGTTCACCCGCGCAAACTGGGTACGTGCTCCGCATGGCTCGACACCGTCGTCCTCAGTCCGCCCGCCACGGCGTGCGCCCTCGCGTGGCGCGTCGGGTGGTACTGCCCACAGCCACTCTGGTCACCGCGGGAGTCGTCACGGTGGGAACTGCCTTCGCCTGTACCGGCTCCTCCGCCGCCGCCACCGCGAGCACCGGCGTGGTCGCGGCGCCCGTCCGCGANGCCGCCGCCGAGACCGTCGCTCCCACCGCGCGGGATGCCGACGCCATCGACAAGGCGGTGCGCACCAGCCCGTACACGGCGCAGGTTCCGACCAGGGACTACGAGCTCGCCGGCACCCGCCTCGCAAGCAGCGACCCGAGCTGGGCGTACANCGAACTGCACCCGACGGTCGCGGATCTCGACCGGGCGGAGGGCGTGCTGCACCGCACCGACGGCGGCTGGAAGCTCGTCCAGCTCGGCACCTACGAAGTGGGCTGCGGCGTCGCGCCGACGGCCGTGCTCGACGACTTCGGTCTGGAGTGCCCGCCCGCGGACGCGACGGACCCCAATGCCGTCGACCCGGCTGCCGTCGACCCCGCCGCCGCGGACACCGCTCGTCCCGCCTGAGCCTCCGAACGGCGCCGAATCGTCACCTGGCGTGGCGCTATGGGCGCCCACCGCAGCCGCGGGGGCCGTCTGTACCCTCTCGGCGCGGCATGGAGGATGCTGCTTGCCGCATGGCTGCGCCCGGCACCAGGCCGGGCGGTACCAGCGGGAGGCGAACCGAGTGCCCGTTACCGAAATCGATGTACGCACGGCCGACGGTGTGATGGACGTGTACCTGCACACCCCCGACGACGACGGCGGCGGCACGACGCCGCCGGTCGTCATCTTCTATCCGGACGCCGGTGGCGTCCGGCCGGTCATGCACGACATGGCCGACCANTTCGCCGCGCGCGGCTACGCGGTGGCGGTGGTGAACTACTTCTACCGATCCGGCAAGATCTCGTTCGACGTGGNCAAGGTGTGGTCCGATCCTGATCTGCGCGCCGAGTTGATGGCCGTGATGGGCAAGGCGGCCCCGGCGTTGGTCGTGCAGGACACCGCGGCGCTGCTCGAGGTGCTGGACGCGCGGTCCGACGTGCGGGCCGACAAGGTCGCCACCGTCGGCTACTGCCGGGGCGGGCTGCTGGCCTTCACCGTGGCCGGTGCGATCCCGGACCGGGTCGCGGCCGCCGCGTCCATCCACGGCGGTGGCATCGCCACCGAGGAGCCGACCAGCCCGCACCTGCGGGCGGACGACATCAGCGCGGCGCTCTACTTCGGCGTCGCGGCCAACGACCAGTCCTGCACGCCGGAGCAGCAGGAGCTGCTCACCACGGCGCTGGACAAGGCTGGCGCCCGTTACGAGCTGGAGCACTACACCGCCGCCCACGGCTTCGCCGTCGCGGACAACCCCAGCCACGACGCCGCGGCCGAGCAGCGGCACTGGGAGAAGGTCACGGCGCTGTTTGCCCGGGAACTGCCCACCGGCTGACGCTCCGGCCCCACCGCAGCCCGGTCCGTCGGCGCGCGGTCCGGCCTGGCCGCGGCGAGCGGTCTCCTTGCCCTTCCAGAGGGTTCCGTGCCCGACTTATCCCTCTGGATAGGCAAGGAACGGGCGGGCCGGCGCAGCGGGCGGGCCTCAGGGCGTGTAGATGATGTCCCAGAGGCGGGCGGTCATGTCCGTGCTGGTGGTGGCGAGCAGCAGGCCGAACGGGGCGAAGGCGCAGCTCATCACGGTGCTGCTGTGGCCGGTGAGGGTGGCGATCGCCGCGCCGGTCGAGACGTCCCACAGCAGGGCCGTGTCGTCGGTGCTGGCCGTCGCCAGCAGCCGGCCGTCGGGGGAGAACGCGCAGCTCTGGGCCGAGCCGGGCAGGGTCGCGACGGTGCTGCCGCTACCCGCGTCGGTCAGCCGGGTGCCCTCGTTGCCGGCGGTCGCCAGCAGGCTGCCGTCGGGGGAGAACGCGCAGCCGCCGGCGAAGTTCGTGTGACCCGGCAGGCTCATGAGGGCCTCCCCGACGGAGACATCCCACAGCAGCGTGGACTCGGCGCCCNCGGAGACCAGCAGCCGGCCGTCGGGGGAGAACGCGCAGCCGTAGACCGTGCCGCGGTGGCCGTTGAGGGTGGCGATGTTCTTGCCGGTCGACGAGCCCCACAGTCGCACGGTGCGGTCGGTGCCGGTGGTGGCCACCAGGCTGCCGTCGGGGGAGAACGCGCAGCCGTAGACGGGCCCGCGGTGCCCGGTCAGCGTCACCGTCTGCCGNCCGGAGGCGACGTCCCAGATCCGGGCGGTCTTGTCGCTGCCGGTGGTGGCCAGCAGCTTGCCGTCGGGGGAGAACGCGCAGCCGTGCACGACCAGGCTCTTACGCCCGCTCAGCGTCAGCGACGTGCGGCCGGTCGCCACGTCCCACAGCCGGGTGCCGTCCTTGCTGGTGGTGGCGAGCAGCGCGCCGTCGGGGGAGAAGGCGGCGGAGGTGACGTCGCGTTCGTGGCCCTTGAGCGTGGCCCGCGCGGTGACCTCCACGCGCAGCGACGGGCGGCTGCTGCGTTCGAAGCCGCGCAGGTCCGCGGCGCCCGCCGACCCCAGCGGCGCCGGCCCCGAGGGCAGGGTGGTCGCGAGCCAGTCGGCGTCGCGGACCGGCGTGCCCGGCTCGGCATGGGTGTGGATGAGGCTGCCCGGCGCCTCGACGGCCAGGTCGAACAGGGAGCCGTCGGTCAGCCGGACGCGGGCCAGCACGGCGCCGGCGTCGAAGCGTTCGCCCGGTTCGACCAGCCAGCGGACCATCGTCGCCCGCCCGCCGGGGATGTCCCACCGGGCCGGCTGCTCCACGGGGTTCGGCCGCGCGGCGGTGGTCCGCCGGGTCGACACCGACGACGCCCAGGCCGCCGCGCCCAGCACCACCGCGAGCTCCGGGTCGACCGGGGAGAACAGCTGCTGGCCGGGCCAGTCGGTGCCGACCCCGAGCCGTCCCTCCAGGACGTCGGTCACCACCGGGATGCGTGAGCTGCCGCCGACGAGGAGCACCCCGCCGAGCTTGTCCGGCCCGTACCCGGCGTTCTCCAGCAGATGCTGGCAGCAGGCCATCGTGCGCGCCAGGGTCGGCGAGGCGAGCTGGGTGAACCTCTCGCGCTGCATGCTGACCAGCAGGCCGGCCGGGCTGAACACGTCCTCGACGACGGCGATGTCGGTCAGCTGGTGCTTGACCGCGCGGGCGAAGTCGAGCAGCTCGTGGCGGGTGCGGCTGGCCGTGGTCTGGTACATGTCGCCGGGGCCCGCCGGGTTGAGCAGCGGCTCCAGCCCCGGGCCGTAGAGACCGAGGATCTCGTCGAAGAGGATCTGGTCGAGGTCGCGCCCGCCGCAGTCGTGCAGCGCCGCGTGCGCGATCATCTCGTGCCGGCCGTTCTCGCCGACCGAGACCAGCGCCCCCTCGAACGTCCCGCCGCCGAGGTCGTAGACGAGCATCAGCGAACCGGGCTCCGGCTCGGTGCCGACCAGCGGCGACCAGGCCGCGGCGACCGGTTCGGCGAGCAGGTCCACGTCGACGAAGCCGGCGGCCTCCGCCGCCGCGATCATGACCCGGCGCAGCGGGCCGGCCGGGTCGTAGCTCGCCGGCACGGTGACGACGGCCCGGGTCAACGACTGCCCGCCGAGCTGCTGCTCCGCCTCCGCCTTCAGGGCGCCGAGCACGGCGGTGACCAGCACGTGCGCGGGATAGCCGCGGCCATCCAGGGGGACGGCGCCGTCGCGGGCCAGGTCGCGCTTGATCTCGCCGCGGTAGGCGGCGGGCCAGATCCGCTTGCGGCGTTCGGCGAGGGTACCGACGATCAGGTTGCCGCCGTCGGCGAACACCGACGCCGGCCAGCTCACGGAGCCGCTGGCGGGTTCCCGGACCGGTTCGATGNGGCCTTCGACGGCAAGAGCCGCCCGGGCACTGCAGGTACCGTAGTCGATCGCGAGGATCGGCTCGCCCACGGCACCCCCTGTCCACGACTCCGGTGGGCAGATCGTAGCGGCGCCGACCGGAGCACCGACGACACCCTCGCCAAACGGCAGGATAACGGGACCGACCGTCCGTATACGGTCGCCGCCCGTGGTTGCTCCGTGCCGTGGAGCGTCGGGCACCGAGTGGCCCCTCCGTGGCCGGGGCAGGGCGGCGCTGGCGTGGTCGACGAGCGGCGGACTGCCGGCCTCCCCCGAAAGGCCGGCAGTCCGCGGAACCACGCCGGTGCGCCCCCGATGCGGTACCTGGCCGTCTCGTCCCCCCGACGAACTGGCCTGACCCGTCGCACCGGCGTGGTCCCTGGACTCATCGTGCGGGATGCCCGCGGTGCATACCATCCCCGATTCTTCGGGGGAAAACGGTCGGCGCAGGCCGTCGAAGTCTGGTTTTCCGGCTGGTTTTTTCCGCTGGTTTTTCCCGGTCGTCACCGGCCCGGTCGGGACAACCACCGGGCGGGGTGCCAGGCAGGCCGGCGCAGCTCCAGAGCAGCGCCGCTCAGCGCCGAGATCTGCCGCGCGACCAGCCGACCGAGGTCGGCGGCGAGGCCGTCCGGCAGCGCCGAACCCTCGCCAGGGACGGCCTGTATCCGCGCCACCACGGGTCCGAACTGGAGAACGCTCACGTGCCCGGCGCTCGGGGTGTCGCGGACGACGTGCAGCCGGACCTGCCCCGAGCCCCTCCCGCCCGTACTCGGCCCGGCGTCACCCAAGCCGGCCACCGCCGGGCCGTCGCCCCCGCGTAACCAGAGCGGGTCGTCTGCCGTACCCGCGAGCGGCGGGGTGGTCGGTGGTCCGAGCAGCTCCCGGGCGAGCTCGCCGGCCCGGCGTGGGCTCGGCAGCAGCCAGCGCGTGTCGTCGAGCCGGTAGAGCTCCGCGTCGGGCGCACCCAGCCAGATGGCCTGGCCCTGGTGCACCGTCCGGCCTCCGGACGGCGGGGCCGCGGCGTCGGGCGGCCTGATCTGGCACATTCCGGGCGGCAGCGCCGCCGCGTCGAGGAAGGCGGCGAGGAACACCGCACGCAGTCGATCCGCCCGCGTCCGATCCCCCTCCTCGTCNCCGCCACCCATCCTGACGAGGGTGTGGGCGCAGGAGACGGCGGGCAATCCCACGAAAACCGGGGGACGCGGCAGAGACTGACGGTTCGGGCGGGGGAGAGGTCGAGCTGAGAGGTCGAGCTCAGTCGAAGCCGAGCTCGCGGGCCCAGAGCGCGGCGGCGGCGCTCGGGGGGATCGTCGGCGGGGCGTCGGGATGGCTCGCGATGTACTTGGCCCGCACCGTGCGCAGGTAGTCGGCGACGACGCTGGTCTTGACGTTCATCGCCCGGGCCGCCTCCTTGTGGGACAGCCCCCGGCACCCGACGAGGACCATCACCTCGGCCTCCCGCGGTGAGGGCCGGTGCAGGCGGCGCCGGCGGCGGGCGGCGTCGAAGATCCGGGCGAGCAGGCCGTGCGCGTCGGGCGCCGCGAGTCCCCACTCGGCGCACAGCTCGTCGAGATGATCCCCCTGGGCGAGGGCGCGCANCAGGTTGCGTTCGTCGGTGCCGATCTCGCCGCGCGACAGCGGNCGGCGCTGCGNGTCCTCCAGCAGGAAGCCGGCGAGGCGGGCGGAGACGTGGTAGCTGCCCGCGGCCACGGCGGTGACCGCAGCCACGAACTGCTGCGCCGGCGCCGTCTTGTCGACGAACCCGCGGGCCTGCGCGGCAATCGCGTCGAGGACCTCGTCGGGCGTCGCCACCCCGGACGTCGTCAGGACGGGCAGGCCGCGCGCGTGCAGGTCGGCCACGGCCGCGGCGCCGGAGATCCCGGGCAGATGCAGGTCGCAGACGACGACGCCGGGCGCGGCGTCGCGGTCGAACGCCTCCAGGCTCGGGGCCGGCGCGAGGACCGAGAACCCGGCGCCGGCGAAGCGGGCGGCCAGCGACTCGGTGGCGATGGGATGGTCATCGATGATCGCCACCGAGACCGGCCGGCGCTCGGCGCTCACCGCGGGCCCGTCTGCCAGGGCGCAGCCGAGGACGGTGCCTCGCCGTCGGGCGCGTCGGACGGTGTGGTGCCGTCGGACGGTGTGGTGCCGTCGGGTGGTGTGGTGCCGTCGGGCGGCGTGGACGGGGCCGGCCAGCGCAGCGTCACCTTGACGCCATCGCCCGGCCGGGCGGTGATGAGCGCCTGTCCGCCGTGCCGGCGCAGGGCCTGGTAGCTGCCGCTCAACCCGCCGCCCGGGCGGACCGTCGCCGGGTCGAACCCGACGCCCCGGTCGCGGACGACCACGAGTACCGCGTCGGCGTCGCCCTCGACGAACAGGCTGACCTCGTCCACTCCGCCGGCGTGCCGCACGACGTTGCGCAGCGCCTCCCGGGTCGCGGCGACCAGCGCCTCGCGCACCGGCACGGGCGGCTCGCCCTGGATCGCCACGAAGGGGACGAGCGCGAGGCCCTCGTCGGCGAACGCGTCGACGACCGCGGACATCATCGCCTCGAACCCGGTCTCACCCGGCTCGGGCAGGCCGTCGCCGCCGTTGCCGTTGCCGTCGCCGTCGAGGACCCGCGGGTCCAGCCCGCGCGGGTCCATGATGATGCGCCGGGCCCGCTGCGCCCCGCGGCGGGCCTCCCGCACCAACGCGGGGGAGGGCAGGCCGCCGCCGGCGACGTGATCGACGATGGGCAGCAGGTAGTCGTGGATCTCCCGGTGGGTGATCTCGCGCTGGCGCAGGCTCTCGGCCTCCCGTTCCTGCTCGACGGCGAGCCGGCCGGCGGCCCTGGCGGCGTCCTGGGCGGCGGCGGTCGCCGCGGACAGCGTCCGCAGCTCGCGGGCGATGAGCATCGCGACGACGTACCACAGGGCGAAGCCCAACAGGTCCGAGCCGAGCTTGAGGGAGACGTCCGGCAGTACCGCCAGGCTCCACGCCGTCATCAGGATGACCACCGCGAACACGGCGAGCAGCCCGAGCCCCAGGCCGAACCCGACGCCGGCCGAGGCCACCAGGCTGAACGGCACCAGTTCGGTCATCAGCTTGTTGCGCTCGTGCGCCTGCGCCGCGCGGGAGCCGACCAGCATCAGCGCCACGCAGAAGGCAACGTCGGTGAGCACCAGCCGCTGGGAGAGCCGGCCCGGCCCGTGCCAGGCCCGCCAGGCGAACCAGCTCGCCTCGCCGGCCGCGGCGACCACGATCAGCACGGCGAGCCAGGGGTGACGCAGNCGGTCCCACCCGAACAGCGGGATGACCACGAACGTGGCGCACGCGGCCCGCGCATACCCGACCATCCGCGACATGCGCTGCTCGGTGCGGTGGACGATGGCCCAGGGCGAACCCGCGGAACCGTCCAACCCGGTCATAGGTCGCAACGGTAGTGATNGAGCGGTGGCACGGCCNCCCCCCGCGTCTGATCCGGTCGTCTGCGGTGTGCGTCGGGCCTTCCGTGGGAACCGCCACGAGATGGAGACCATCTGCCTCATCCCTGCTCCGGGGTCGGGTCAGGGCGCGGAGGGGGGCAGCGCGGTCCTGCCGCCGCCCGGCCCGGGCCCGCTTCCGACGCCTCCGGACCCCGTCCCGCCGACGCCCGTCCCCGATCCGGTGCCGCCGGGCCCCGGGCCGGATCCCGTCCCACCGGGCCCCGGGCCGGATCCGGTGCCGCCCGGCCCCGGGCCGGATCCCGTCCCTCCCGGCCCGGGGCCCGATCCCGTTCCGCCGGGCCCCGGCCTCGATCCGCAGCCCGGCCCGGGGCCGGTGCCGCCCCCGCTCTGACCGTGCGCCGGTCGTGACCACGTTCTCGCCGTGACCACGTTCTCGCCGTGACCACGTGCCCGCTGTGACCACGTGCCCGCCGTGATCATGGGCTGGCCGTGGCCACGCCAGGAGTTGGCCGTGCGGTATGGGGCGGGGAGACGCGAAGGCTGGTGGCGGAGCGGGTACACCCAGGTCATGACGCACCGACCCGAGGGCATCCCCGCCCCCAACCTGGCCGACGACGACCTCGTCCGCGAGCTGCGGCACCTCCACCGCACCAGGCACGACGCCTTCATCGCCGGCAGCGAGGACGCGTTCGAGACCCACACGGCGCGCATGTTGGAGCTCGAACGCGAGTACCTGCGCCGCTTCCCGCAGGCCGCCAGCCCCGATCCACGGCGCACCCGGGCCGGCCGGCGCCGCGCCGCCGGCGTCGCGGGCTGAGCTGGTCGGCTGGCGTCACGGAGAGGTGGGCTACCCGCCGATCCTTTCTGTCACCGGTCGCGTGCGTAGCCGTGCCGAGGTCTGGGCACGCTTTTGACGCTCAAAACCGTGCCCAGACCTCGGCACGATGTGTCCGCAATCTGGCCGAGATGGCGACGGGCGGTCGCGCCGCGCCTGAGAGGGACCCACGTGGAACGCGCACCGGCTAGGCGCCGGTCAGGGTGTCGACGTAGATGTCGAACAGGGCGTTCGCGTCCGGCGCGAGGTAGGCGTGGCCGCCGGTGGCCCCGGCCAGGCGTTGCAGGCTGGCGAGATCCGCGCCGGGATCGCAGCCGATCACGATGAGCTGGACGGGCCGGTGCGGATCTGCGGCGGCCCGCAGCGCGGAGACAGCCTGGTCGAGCGTGGGCTCGGCACTCGCCGTCGCGCGCCGCCCCGGCTGCTCCCCGTCGGGGTGATCGTCGCCGCCGGTGTCCGCGTCACCGTCGGTGAACAGGACGACCCGGTTGAGCCGATCAGCGGCGTACCGGTCGGTCAGCTCGCGCACGGCCGCGACGGCGGTCGAGTACAGGTCGGTGCTGCCGCCGGGCTTCAGGGCCGCCAGCGAGGCGGTCAGGTCGTCGCGCTGGGTGCCGGCGTGGCCCG
Organism: Frankia sp. AvcI1; assembly: GCF_001420875.1. Lineage (NCBI taxonomy): Bacteria > Bacillati > Actinomycetota > Actinomycetes > Frankiales > Frankiaceae > Frankia > Frankia sp. AvcI1. Next base: position 332,100 of record NZ_LJFZ01000002.1, read on the forward strand.
CGCCGGCGTGGCCCGCAGCGTTCAGCCGGGCGAGCGGGGCGAGCTCCCGGTGGCCGTCGGGCAGTTCGGCGGAGGACTGCCAGAGGCCGACCTGGCTGTCCGGTGCGAACAGCCGCAGGCCGGTCATCGCCGCGTCCGTGGCCGCCTGGAGGCGGGTGCGACCGGCGTCGCTCGTCAGCGGCAGCGCCATGGAGCCGGAGGTGTCGAGCACGGCGAGGGTGGCCCCGCGTTCACGGCTGTGCCGGAAGAAGCGGCGCGCGGTTCCGAGCACGCTGTCCGAGGCGTCCGTACTGGCGAGCTTCGGCGGGGTGGAACGCACGCCGTCGGTCGCGTTGAGCGTCGCCGCCAGCCCGCCCGGATCGTCGCGGCCTGCCAGCTCCGCGGGGGTGCGGAAGCCGGCCGCGGTCAGGGCTCGCCGCCCGGCGTCGCCGCGCAGGTAGGCGGCGAAGGCGTCCGCCGCGGCGTGCCTGGGCGCCGAATCCGTCGTCCGCTTCAGGACGATGTAGGGCACCGTCGCCGTGAACGCGCCGTCGGCGGGATAGGAGGCGACGAGGGTCGTCGCGGACAGGGGGCCCGTCCGCGCCGTCAGCGTCCGGTTGTAGGCGATGACGTCGGACTCCAGGGCGGGGAAGGCCGACGGCGCGCTGCCGGCGGCGCCGTTCTCCGTACCGCCGTCGCGGACCGAGTCGAACAGCTGGTGGTCGTACTGCGGCAGCCAGTCGATCGAGCGCTCCAGGTGCAGCACCGTGGCCTGGGCCGCGCGGTCCTGGTCGAAGGTGCCCGGTGTCATGTCCGCGGGGGCCAACCGCCGCGCCGCGCCGACCGTGCCGATGACCGCCCGCAGCGCCGCCGCCGAGTTCTCGGGGTTGGCCATGGCGAGCCGGAACTCGCCCCAGCGGGGCTCCCCGCGGTCCGGCCAGAAGGCCGTCCTGTCCGCATCGGCCGCGAGATCGGCCCAGGTCAGGTGATGTTCCGGCCAGCCGAGCCGCTGTGCCATCAGCCGGGGCATGGCGATGACGACGGGGGAGCCGGCGATCGTCGTCGCCCGCGCCGGCAACTGCTGCGCCGCGGTGTTCGACTCCTGCCCCAGCTCCAGCCAGTCCGCCGACTCGGGGATCCACACGTCCGGAACGGTCGAACCGGGCGTGGTCGCCCGCGACAACGCGTCGAGTGCCCGGTCGGACGGCGTGGCGGACACGTCGAAGGTCACGCAGGGCCCGTCCTGGTCGGAGTGCGCCCGGCTGAACTCGGCGGCCAGCCGGCTGATCGGCGCGGCCAGGGTCGGGGCTGTGGTGATCGTCAGCGTGGTCCGGGTGGTGCCGTCGGCGCACTCCTCCGGCGAGCCGCCGTGCCAGACGGAGGCCGCCGCGAACCCGATGCCGGTGACCGTGAGACCGCCGAGGACGAGCAGGGCGGCACTGCTGACCGCGCCGAGACCGATCCCGCGGGCCCGCCAGCCCCGGCGCCGCCCGTCCGGGCCGACCCGTCCCGGCCGCGCGGACCGTCCGACTCGTCCGGGCCGTCCGGGCCCTTCCGGCCGTCCGGGCCGTTCCGGCTGTTCGGACCGCTCAGGCCCGGTGAACCGTCCGCGCGCTGACCTGCGGACACGCCGGTCAGGCGGGTCAGGCCGGTCAGGCCGGCGCGGCCGGGCGCCGTGACTGCCTCCACCTGGGGACCGATGACGGGCGCCGGACACACAGACGTCCTTTCACGGGAGGCGCCGTGCCTGTTCCGAACCCGCCGCCACCACGATGATGTGACTACTTCTCCCGCCGAGCCCACCGCGCAACGGTCGACCGCGCTCCCCGCCGTCCCCCGCCGATTCGGGAATCGGGAGCGTTGTGCCTCGTATCGGTTTTCGTGCCGCCGATACTGCCCAGCCGCGGGCCGGTCGTCAGCTCATCTTGGAATGCCGGGGCTCGGCGTTGTTCCTCCGTTTCCTACGTCGTCGGCATGGTGTCCTACCAGCCCCGATGTTCGCTCTACGGCGGACGGCCGCGGCTCAGGCGTCGGCGGCCACGAGATCGGCGTAGGCCGGATGGCGTTCGATGAACGCGCGGATGTAGGGGCACTGCGGGACCACGGCGAGGCCCTGCCGGCGAACATCGTCCAGTGCCGCGGTGGCGAGGGTGGAACCCACCCCCTGGCCGGAGAACTCCGGACTCACCTCGGTGTGGATGAAGACGATCCGATCCGGCCGCTTCTGGTACTGCACGAAACCGGCGATCTCGCCGGCGGGCGTGATCGCCTCGTAGCGGAAGCGTGCGGGATTATCGGTGACAGACAGGTCCATGGGGGCATCCTCCTCGATGCCGGCGAGGTCGGCAGGGGTGTCGGCGTCCGCGGGGGTGCCGAGGCCGTCGCAGGCGACCCGGCCGACGGCGTCGGGATGGGCGCGCAGCCAGGCCCGCGCGCCGACCTCCCCGCGGGCGAGGCCGGCGACGTCGGCCCAGATCGCCCGGCGCAGCAGGACGGGATGGCCCGGCTGGCCGCGGTAGGTGGCGGTCAGCGCCGCGTATCGCCGGTACGCCCCGGCCGGCGCGGCGGCGTCGACCAGGCGGCGGACCGCCGCCGCGGTCAGGCCGGGCTGGTCGACCAGCGTCACGACCGCGGCCTGGGCGCCGGTGCCGCCGAGAGCGTCGAGCCCGGCTCGCAGGGAGGCGCCGATCCCCTCGGCCCAGCCCTGCGCCCGCACCAGCCGCGGCTCCGCCCACCCGAGACGCCCCGTCGCCTCGCCGCCCGCCCCGCCGGCACGCTGCTGGGCCCGCCCCACAGAGTCGCCCGCCCCGCGGTACGCGGCGGCAGCGGTGAGGGCCGCGGCGACCTCGTCCGCGGCGGCGCCGACGACGACCACGACCGGCGAGCAGGCGCCGGCGGCGAGCATCCGGACCCCCCGCGCGGCGAGGGTCTCACCGCCGAACTCGACCAGCGCCTTGGCGCGCCCCATCCGCCGCCCCGCCCCGGCCGCCAGCAGCAGGCCGGCGACCGTGGGCGGGCCGGCATCCTCGGGCGGGGGCGTGTCCGGTGCGTCGTCCATCGGGGTCAGGCATACCCCACCGGGTGGGGTGTGCCGGTCAGTCGCCGGGGCCCAGGACCAGGCGGGGACGGATCCGGCGCTGGAGGAAGTCGAGGATCCGCACGTCGAAGACGGCGTTGTCGTCGCCGGCGACCATGTGATGCGCCCCGGCGACGTCGCAGTACTCCGCGTGCGGGGCGAGGTCGAGAAACCGGCGGGCGTCGTCCTCGCCGAGCACGTCGGACTGGCCGCCCCGCACGAGCATGGTCGGGATCCGCAGCCTCGTCACGATGGCGGACAGCTCCTCCAGCGGCGTGCGCAGCCGCAGCCGCGGGTCGTGGCCCTCGGGCGGGAAGACGAACGCCGGGTCCCAGTGCCAGTACCAGCGGCCGTCGGCGAAGCGCAGGTTCTTGCGCAGCCCGGCCGGGTCGCGGGGGCGCTCCCGGTGCGGCAGGTAGGCGGCGACCGCGTCGGCGGCGTCCTCGACGGAGGCGAAGCCGTCCGGCGCGGCCCGCATGAAGTCCATGATCCGTCCGGTGCCCCGGGGCTGCAGGAACGGCGACACGTCGACGAGGACCAGGCCGCGCGCGACGTCGGGGTCGCGGCCGACGGCGGCGAGGGAGGCGATGCCGCCCAGCGAGGCGCCGATGAGCACCGGCGGCCGGCCGAGGGCGCGGCGCAGGGCGAGCACGTCGTCGGCGAAGGCGTCGAGCGCGTAGTCGCCCTCGGGGGACCAGCCGGAGTCGCCGTGGCCGCGCAGGTCCACCGTGAGGGTGTACCAGCCGTCCGCACCGAGCCGGCGGGCGGTGCGCCGCCAGGAGTGACGAGTCTGGCCGCCACCGTGGAGTAACACCACCGGAGGATCGGTGTCGTCGCCGTAGGCGTCCGCGGCGAGGGTCAGCCCGCCGCTGGGGATGCGCAGGGACGGGCCAGAGGTCGCCGAGGCCAGCTGTCCACTGTCGGAGTTCGTAGGCACGTAGGTCAGTATGAGCACACTCTTCGCCCGCGCGCCCCCGTGCCGNGACCGTCCCGGGCCCGCGCCGCGGCCAGCCCGCGCCGGACGACGCAGGTCAGGCGGTGGGTGCCGGGCGGCGGTGCTCAGACCTTGGTCGACTCCGCCGGCTTGCGCTCCGGCCGCCAGGCGGTCACCAGCAGCAGGGCAGCCCCGCCCACGCCGAGCAGGATCGCGATCAGGCCGCCGGCCCAGCCGTCGAGTTCGATGCCGATCGCGTGGTCCAGCGACGCCTTGNCGGGGCCGAGGATGCCGATCGCCGCGCAGACGGCCGCGATCATCAGGACGTACTCGTAACCCTGGCCCGGCTTGAAGATGAAGAAGCCGTTGGTGCGGTGCGCCGTGATGCCCGCGACGACCATCGTGCCGATGATGCCGCCGGCACTGAACGGCGTGAGGAAGCCGAAGACCAGCCCGAATCCCGCGGCGAGCTCGACGAGCCCGGAGGTCCAGGCGTGCACGATGCCCGGACGCAGACCCATGCTCTGGAACCAGCCGGCCGTGCCCTTGATCCCGCCAGGCCCCCAGACGTGGTTGTAGCCGTGGGCGACCAGAGTGAGACCCACGATGACCCGGAGCACCAGGGCCNCGGTGTCAGGCGATGTCACGTGTCTCCTCCTCGGGACGGGCTGCCTGCGTGGACGGCGTGGCGTACACCGCTGCCGCAGCGCAGACAGTATCGGGTTGACGGCGAAGACACGCTAATTGCACTAAGTTTGATCTACTGACGGGTTCGCCCTACCGACGGGTTCGCCCTATTGGCGGGTTCGCCCTATTGGCGGGTTCGCCCTACCGGCCGGGCCTGTGGGGGCTGGCCGGGCTTCAGGGCTGGCCGGCCAGCCTGGACGGTCCGGGGGCGAATCGCGGGGTACCCGGTCGACCCGGACCCCGTCGGTCGAGCCGAGCGCTCCGACGGCCGCGATCGTGCGTTGCCAGGAGGCGGCCAGCCGGGCCTGATCCAGCGCGGGCGCGCCGGGGTCGTCCAGCCGGTCCGCGATCGGCCAGGCCGCGGCGCCGGAGGGATCCGCCCAGGTCGGCGTGTAGGTGAGGCCGGCCACCGTCCAGCCCAGGGCCGTCCGCCGGACCTGGATGGAGAGCAGCACGCCGTCGAGGCCCGGGGCGGGCGACCAGCCGTCCGCAGAGCCGTCCGCAGAGCCGTCCGCAGAGCCGTCCGCCGAGCCGTCCGCCGAGCGGTCCGCCGTGGCGTCCCCGCGGTCGCCGAAGGCCGGTGCGCCGATCAGGGTGCCCAGGTCGTAGGCGACGTAGCGGCCGGCGATCCGCTCGATCGGCAGCGGGCTCCCGCCGCCGGTGCCGAGGATCAGGTCCACGTCGGACGAGGTGAGCAGCGTGCGGGCCAGATCCCGTTGGTGCGGCGTCACGGCCTGCTGGCCGGGCCGGCCCCAGGCGAGCTGCGCGACGACGAGATCGGCGCCGTCGGAGCGGGCGCGGGCGGCGTCCTGGCCGATCCGCTCGGCGGTGAGAGCGGTCTGGGCGGACGTGCCGGCGGGGTCGAGGGAGGAGACGGGGTCGAGGTAGGAGAGCAGGGCGACCCGCGTTCCCCGGACCGTCTCCGTCCCGATCGGCCCCCGGGCGCCTGCGACCGCCGGGACGGAGGCGGCGATGCCCGCCTGGTCGAGGGCCGCGTCGGTGCGCGTGCGCGCCGGGCTGCCGGGCGGTCCGACACCGCCGGTGTCGCACCGGTCGAAACCTGCGCCGGCGAGGGCGACGGCGGCGCCATCCGCGCCGTCTGACCGGCGATCCGGGGCGGCGAGGGACGTCGCGAGGGGCGCGACCAGCCGGCAGAGAGCGAGATCGGCCGCGGTGCCGTAGCCGCGCAGCGGTGACACGGCCGCCTGTGGGTCGACCGCCCGGGACAGGTCGATCTCGCCCGCCGCGACGACGGTGATGGCCGTGGCCTCGGGACCGAACGAGGCACGGGCACCCTTCGGCCGGGTCTGGCTCGGCCGAACATCGTGCGGCGGGCCCCCACCGCTCGGGTCACGATCGGCGGGCAGGTCGGGGCCGGCGGCGTGCGTACCGCCGTCGGGCTCACCGCGGTCGGGACGGCCCGCTGGGATGGAACTGGCGGGCCGGGCGGCCTCGCGCCCGTGGAGCGGGGACGAGGCGGTGATGCCGACGGTGCCGACCGCGAGACCGGCGAGCCCGACGACAGCGAGTCGCCGAAGTGCGGACAGGCCCGTGTGCGGGGCGCCAGGTGATCGGGGGCGACGCCGCGCGTCGGGCCGACGGAGTCGCAGCATCGTCCTCGGTGCCGGTCGGATCGAATTGAATCGACGTCCTAGCGTTACCGAANGTAAACGATGAGTGGCAGTCGTGCTACCGCGGGCCGCCCTGGTCGACGATCCGCGTCAGCATGGACAGCAGCGAGCCCTGTTCCTCCCGGGACAGGGGGGCCAGCAGCTTGTCGTTCATCTGTTCGATGNGGTCTGCCACCTGGCCGTGGGTCGACTCGCCTCGCTTGGTCAGCCGTAGCACGTTGCGGCGGCCGTCACGCGGGTCGCGGACCCGGNGGATGAGGCCTCGCTGGACGAGCCTCGCCACCACGTCGGCGACCGTGGATCTGTCGAGCGACGCCCGTTCGCCGAGCGTGCGCTGATCGATGTCGGGATCGGCGAGGAGGCTGTTGAGGACCACGAACTGCGGCGGGGNGGTCTCGGTGGAGACGGTTGTCGTCCACAGCTGGTAGGTCACCTGCTGCAGCCGACGGGCGAGCTGGCCCGGGTGGCTGGACATGTCGACCACGCCGCTGGTGCTGGGCGGCTCGGCCGGCTGCGGGGACAGGGTGGCCGTCCCGGTGGCGCGTTGCCCGGGTAGGCGCTCGCCGGAATGTTCCAGCACGCCGGTGTCTTCACCGACACCCCTGGGCAACTGGTCGGATCGTGTGCGCGCGTTCAGGGTTCGCTTCCAATCCGGTGTCGAAGTGGGCGGCCGACGAGTTCGCCGCAAAGGTCATCATCGCTCATGCCGACGCTCGTTGTCGCCAGGGTGTGAGAATCGGGTGGCGCTCCGACGTCGAAGCCGTAACTCCTGTGGCATGTAGTGAAATTATAACTACGGATAGCCGGACATCCCGGCACTTGCGTAGTACTCTTGTCACCGCTTTGGGGTAGCCATTCGGGGATGTCGCGATCGTGACAGGGGCACCCGCGACCACCCGGCGCCACGCGCGAGGTGCATCACAGGGCACAGGCGGGTACGGGCTGCGGTATGGAGCTTGCGCCCAGAGGTCTGCGGGAGAGTCTGAAACGGGTTGCCGTGACCCTGAAGGAGGCGGACATCCCGTTCGCCCTCGGGGGGAGCTACGCGTGCTGGGCCCGCGGCGGTCCCGAGCCCGTTCACGACGTCGATTTCATGCTGCGGGAAGAGGANGTGCCGCGGGCGGTCGAGGTTCTGGCCGCGGCCGGGCTGCGGCCGGTGGATCCGCCGGAGGACTGGCTCACCAAGGTGTTCGACGGCGAGGTGCTCGTCGATCTCATCCACCATCCGGTCGGTCGGGCGGTTACCTCGCAGATGCTGGAACGGTCCAGCGAGATGTCGGTGGACTCGGTTCGGATGCCCGTCCTGGACGCCACGGACTGGTTTGAGATGACCCTGCTGGCGCTGGAGGAGCGCTACTGCGATCTGGCCCGGGTCCTGCCGATGATCCGGGCGATGNGCGAGCAGGTCGACTGGGACCAGGTTCGCCGATCCACCGCCGCCTCGCCCTTCGCCGAGGCCGCGTTGCTGGTCGCCGCCNGACTCAATCTCATTCCGCCGGTCGATGCCGCCCCGGTGGCCGCCCGGCCCGCCGGGATTGCCGCGTCGGATGGCGGCATTGCGCTGTCCACGGCGGGGCAGCGCGGCGCAACGTTTGGCGGCAGGGCGGAAGGCCGCAGGGTACAAGGCGGCAGGGCTGAAGGCGGCGGGGCTGAAGGCGGCAGGGCTGAAGGCGGCGGGGCTGAGAGACAGGCGCCGGAAGGCATTGGTTTGCGAGCCGGCAAGGAAGATGACGGCCCCGGACCGGAGGGGAAGTCAGGTCTGTCGGCGGAGTCGGGCCGGGCGGGGAGAACGGACCTGGCGGGGGAGTTGGACCTGACCGAGGCCGACGAATACCTCGCGGGAGAGCTGCACGAACGCCTCGCCGAGGATCCGCGGGTCGCGGAGCTCGGGCTCGAGGTGGTGGTCGTCGACGGGCGCATCCTCGTCGAGGGCGAGGTCGCCACCGATGCCCGCCGCCGGGCGGTCGCGGAGGTGCTGGCCGAGGCCGCCCCGGGCAGGCTGGTCCGCAACGAGGTCACGATCACCGGCCGCGCCACGGCGGTCGACGAGACTGCGAGGGTGGAGACAATTTCATGATGCGCATCGCCGCGGTCGGCGACATCCACCTGGGAACGGACAGCGCAGGGACCTTCGCGCCGGTCGTCCGCGGCCTCGCCGGGTGCGCCGACGTGCTGCTGCTGGCGGGCGATCTCACCCAGCACGGGCTGCCCGCCGAAGCCGACGTTGTCGCGGCCGAGGTGGCGGGCGCACCGCTACCCGTCATCGCCGTGCTCGGCAATCACGACTACCACAGCAATGCGGAGTCCGAGATCACCGCCATCCTCACCGCTGCCGGCGTGACGGTGCTCGAAGGCACCGGAACGGTGGTGGACGTCGACGGTGCGCGGCTCGGGATCGCCGGCGTCAAGGGATTCGGTGGCGGCTTTGCCGGCGCCAGCGGATCCGACTTCGGTGAACCGCTGATGAAGGCCTTCGTTCGGCATACGAAGGAGGTCGCCACCCGGCTCCGGAATGCCCTGGAGGCACTCGACTGCGATACCCGCGTCGCTTTGACCCATTACGCCCCGATTCCAGACACTCTGATCGGCGAACGAGCCGAGATCTATCCCTTTCTCGGCAGCTATCACCTGGCCGAGGCGCTGGATGCCGGCGGCGCCGTCCTCGCCCTGCACGGGCACGCCCACGCGGGCTCGGAACGCGGGTCGACGGCGGGTGGAGTGCCGGTCCGCAATGTCGCCCGGCCGGTGATCGGGAAGCCCTGCGCGCTCTACGCCGTCGGCTCCGGCGCGCCCGCAGAGGGGGCCCGGACACCGGCGCCGTCACCGGCTCCGGCGGTCGATCTCGCGGCCCCGACGGCCTCGTGACCAGCGCCCGACGGCCCTGCTGACCGGCCGCCCGACGGCCTCGTGACCGCCGCCCGACGGCCTCGTGACCGCCGTCCGACGGTCCTGCCGACGGCCGGTCCTCCGTCATCCGAGCGTCGATCGGCCGGCCTGCCGCGACGACGAGCGGGGCGTCGTGGATCTGAACAGGCAGACCGGATAGTCGGCGTGGGGGCTCCCCATGGCCCAGGTGGGGGATGCACTCCCGTGTTGCTTGAACGGGTGTGGGTGGGGAGCACCCGCCCGAACGGGCTCGCCGCCCGGGCGGCCATCACCCGCGTGGGCCCCCCGCGGGGACATGGTCCGTCCGGGCGTGTCACGCTGACCGCTGATAGTCCGATCCGGGGCTTTCTACCCCTCTCGAGTGGGCCCGGTCGGGCCCTGCACTCCCCCGGGCGGGGCACCATGACCACCGAGGTGAGTCACCGGGCGTCTGACTCGACCGGACCATTTACTGGCCGACTGCATGGCCCGCCTGTGGTGCCCCCGGATCGTCCGAATGGGGCATGCGGTGCACTCGCCCGACGCCACCCGGAGCGTCCCGCGCGCCGCGGACGGCTCGGGGCCCGCGTGGCGCCTGGCTCGGACCTCGTGGAGGTCACGAGATCCCGGCGTCGGACAACCGCACCTCGACGTCGCCGTGGGCGACCGCGACCTCCAGCCGGGGCTGCCCGGCGGTCGCGGGTCCGTGCGCGACCGCCCCGTCGGCCAGCCGGAACGTGCTGCCGTGCCAGGGGCAGCGCACACAGGTGACGCCGCCGTCGATCACGATTCTTCCCTCGTGCAGGGGCCCGGCCAGGTGGCTGCACCGGTCCGCGAGGACGTCGACGTGATCGCCCTGCCGGAGCAGCAGCAGCGGCACCTCGCCCAGCAGGCGGACCTCCGGGCGNCCCGCGGCCAGCTCGTCCAGTCGGGCGACCCGGTGCCAGCCGGGCGGCAGCAGGTGGGTGACCTCCTCGGCGTGGTTGACCCCCGACGCCTGCCGGTAGGCGAGATGACCGCCCAGGTAGGCCGACGTGCCCGCGACGGCGAGCCCGGCCAGTCCCAGCCGTCGACCCAGCCGGTCGTGCCCGCCCCAGCGGACCAGCAACGACGCGAGGTAGCAGCCGACCGCCAGGCTGTTGGCGCCGGCATGGGCCACGCCGACGCGTAGTTGACGTTGGTGTAGCTCGGAGTAGTCGGCGAGGCCCGCGGCCGCCGCCGCCCCGGCGGCGAGCAGGCCCGAACCGATCAGGACCCGCACCGCCCGTTCGGATCGTTCGTCGTGCCCGCCCAGCAGGTCCACGATCCCCGCGGACAGCCAGGTCCCCAGCGGGAGCTGGGCCAGGGCAGGGTGCAGCGGATGCCCGAGCGGCACCCCGTTGAGCAGGTCGCGCNCCGCCCCGGGCCCCAGGGTGTGCCGCACACGGTCGCGGACCTTCGTCGCCACCGGATCGAGTGCCTCGGCGCGCTCCAGGCGCTCGGCCGGCCCGACGAGAACATCGTGCGGTGTCCGCCTCATGCCTGCGGTGTTCCCGTCCGGGCCTGTCGGNGAACCGCACCGCCCGGCGGAGGGTTTGTTTCGGGCCCCAGCGTGTACATCCCCTGCGCGACGCGGATCCGGCGGGACGAACGGGGTCACCGCCCATCCCCGCGCGCAGTCCGCCGCGCGGGCCGTCGGTTTCTCGACCACCCGTCGCCGTCCGCGATGGCGACGGAGGGAAGGAACGAGACATGGCAGTGGATCGGGGAAGCTCCAAGCACGGCCCGTGGCGGGACGACNCCATGGCGCACGAGGTCTCCGGGTTCGTGCGCAGCGGCCGGGACACCCGGGCGGAGGAGTGGCGTTCCGTCGAACCGACGGACGAGTTGCCCGGCGACGCGCAGTTCCCGGACCCCGCCCAGTCCCGGGCCGGGGCGGCGGCCGGCATGACGTTGGCCGACGTCGAGGAGCGGTCCGAGCTTGCCCGCTGGCTCGGCCGGGCGGTCTTTCCCGCCGAGCGGGAAGAGATCATGGATCATCTCCGCCACCAGCACGCCCCGGACCGGGTGATCGAGGAGGTCGAAGCGGCGCCACCCGGCGTCCAGTTCACCTCCGTCGGCGAGCTGTGGCGGGTGCTGCGGCAGGAGGTCGACGCCCAGTCGGCGCGGAGCTGACGGACCGCGTTCGACCGGAGGCCGGGCGGCGGGCGGTGTGCGGTGTGCGGGGCCGGGCTGTGACCGGGTGCGAGGGGACGGCCCGGGTGTCCGCTGTATGACAGCAGCCGCCACCGTGGCGCCTTCGGGTGGGAAACCTTTGCGTGGCAGGGGAATGTGGCGGTCGTCATGAGGACGATTGCATGACGCCGACACCACCGGGGCACAGAGCAGCCATGGGACGCACTGTGCTGGATCGACGGCCACGCACATCTACCACCCGTGGCTCCGCAACCCGGGACTCCCGCGCAACCCGGGACTCCCGCGCCACCGCGGCCGCCCGACCCGCATCGGCCCGGCCCGCCGGGACCACGTCGACCCGGTCTCCCGGGGGTGCCGGATCGGTCGCGGCGGTGGGTGCGGCCACGGGTCGGGCCACGGGACCTTCCCCCGCTCGGGCCGCGCGCCCGGCACCGGTCCGCACGGCGGCGACCACGTCGACCAGGCCGCCCGCCGCTCGTCGGGGACCGGCGGAGCCGATCAGCCTCGGCCGTCTGATCGGCTGGGGGTCGGCGGCGAGCGTCGCGTTCCTGGTGTTCTTCGCACTGCTGGGTGCGTTCGGGGTGCTGACGTTCGGAGCCCTGGCCGGCCTGTGGGCACTCGGCGTCGCCTGGATCATGATCTTCGGACCGCCCACCTTCGACCGGCGGGTCGTGCACACCTACCGCCAGGCGGCGCGGGCTTCGCTGGTCGACGCGGGTTCGGCCGCGCTCAGGTTCCTGCGCTCGTCGGGCCGCTCGCTCGGCTCGTCCGTCCGCTCGGCCCACCGGGCGGGCCCGCAGCGGGCAGGGCAGTCAGATCGGGCGGCGAAGACGGGGCAGGCGACGCGGTCGGCCGGGGGATTCGGCGCGGCGAGCGTGCTGCGGGCGACCCGGCGCCGCCCGGCCGATCGTTCGGAGCAGGCCGCCGCCTCGGGCGGGCAGGTCACCGCCGCGGGCGGGCAAGTCACGGCCGCGGGCGCGCGGGCCGATCGTGCGGGGACGTCGGGCTGATCCGCGTACCCGGATGCGGGGGCGACGGGACCGGCGCCGCTCCGACCAGGAAGCGGGCCGGCCGGTGGCCTGCCAGCGCACGTGCGCGCACCTGGGTTGAGGGCGGCGCCGCGTGACCTGTCACACCCGTGGGTAGGAGTGAGTTCATGGGTACGCGTGGGCTCGGTAACCGTGACCGACAACCCGGATCGGGCGGCCTGTTGCAGACCCTCGTCTCCGGCCTCAACCAGACCGAACGGGACGCGACACTGCGGCTGCTTCGCCGACGCCTGGTCGAGGACCGGGCGGCGGCGTCGGGCGGTCAGCGCGACCGCCAGGTGGACGTCGGCCCCCGCAGCCGGGCAGCCCGCGGGCCGGCGAAGAGCCGCGGGGCGGGCCGCCAGCGGTGAGGCGGGGCGGCGTCAGCCGCAGCAACCTCCGCCGCAGCACGCTCCGCCGCCGCCCGACGGCGCAGCCATGGCCGGAGCGGCCGCGCCGCGGCTGACGGCCACCGCGGAGAAGACCCGCGAGGTCTCGGCGTGGCCGGACGGGCAGGTCACTCCGTCGGTCGGGGTGGATTCGGTGATGCTCCGACGGACCTCGAAGGAGGCGTCGCACACCCGGCAGCGGTAGTCGTAGGCAGGCACATCACCAGGGTATGTGGCCCGGCCGCGTCCTGGTCGCGGTTCGGCTGGCCCCCGCACGGAAGGGCGCGGCGGCGGCCGGAAGTGCGCGTTTTCGTCCGGATGTGGGGGATGTGGCATGGTGCCCGCCTCGGCGGGACGGCCGTCGTACCCTGACAGCCATGGAGCCACCGGAGGGTCCGCAGGTGGTCGCCGAGGTCGTCCGGGGGCTGCGCAGCGGCGCACCGTTCGTCGAGAGCCTGCATCACGGCACCGTCGTCGGTCTCGGTCGCGATGGTGCCGTCGCCCTGCGGGTGGGCGCGCCGGACAGGCCCGTGTTCCCCCGTTCGGCCGCCAAGCCCTTTCAGGCCGCCGCGATGCTGCGGGCCGGTCTCGACGGGGTCTTCCTGAGCCGGGACATCCCGAGCGACCTGCTGGCCGTGGTCGCGAGTTCGCACAGTGGCGAACCGGCCCACCTGGCCCGCGTGCTGGAGATTCTCTCCGTCGCCGGCTATTCCGCCGATGCCCTGCGCTGTCCCGCGGACCTGCCGCTGGGCACCGCCGCGGCCGAGNCCCACCTGCGCGCCGGCGGGCGCGCCGAACCGGTCCTGATGAACTGCTCGGGCAAGCACGCCGGCATGATCGCCTGCTGTGTGGCCGCCGGCTGGCCGGTGCGGAACTACACCGAGCCGGACCATCCGTTGCAGCAGGAGATCCGCCGCACGGTCGAGGACCTGATCGGTGAGGAGATCGCCGGCACGACGGTGGACGGCTGTGGCGCACCGCTGTTCGCCTTCTCGCTCACCGGGCTCGCTCGCGGGTTGCGGGCGATGGTGCAGGCGGCAGCGGGCAGCCCGGAGCGGCGCGTCGTCGACGCCATGCGCGCCCATCCCGAGCTGGTCGGCGGGGTCGGGCGCCCCGACACCGACCTGATGCGCGCCGCGCCGGGCGTGCTGGCGAAGAACGGCGCCGAGGGCGTCACCCTGGTCGCAACGCTCGACGGGCACACCGTCGCCATCAAGATCGCAGATGGGGCCGGGCGGGCGGGCATCCCGGTCGCACTGGCGGCGCTGAACCGCCTCGGCGCGCTGCCCGGGGTGGACACCCCGGGCCATCTCGAACTCGACATGGCTCAGCTCGCCGTGCTGGGGGCGCCGACGGTGCTTGGCGGCGGGCGGCCCGTCGGCTCCCTGCGGGTGCGCCTGCCCGGCTGACGGGGCAACGGCTCGCGGTCGGGGCGGATCCGCCGGCACCGAACGCGAGTAGGGCTCATCAACGGCTGCGCTGGCCTCGCCGCCCCGGCCGGTGGTGACGGGTCGGGTCGGGGGGCAGGCGGGGACGGCCCGCGACGGTGACGGCCACCGGCGGGATGATCGCCGCGATCACCATCATGATCATGGTGGCGGGGAGGGAGTACATCCGGACCACCGTGCCGCCCGCGATGAACAGGGTGAGCGCGATCGACATCAGGATCAGGTAGCGCCGCCGCACCACCGGGTCGGCGCCGGGCCGCGGCGGCGCGGGCGAATCGGCTCCCGGCTGGGACCGGCGCGATCCAGNCGCCCCCGGACCGTCGCCACGCGTGGCTCGCGGCCCGCCGGGGGTGTGTGGCCCGCCTGGGGGATACGCCCCAGTCTTGGGATACGCCCCAGTCTTGGGATGGGGTCCAGTCTTGGGATGGGGTCCGGTCTCGGGATGGGGTCCGGTCCGGGGATACGCCCTGGCCTGGGGATGGGGCCTGGTCTGGGGATGGGGTGAACCGCCACGGGTGTGGCCCGGTCCGGCGGTGNGCGGCCGGCCCTCGTCGGTGAGCCGCAGGTCGTAGCGGCGGCGCAGGTCGGGGTCGCTGAGGATCCGGTAGGCCACGCTGACCCGGGTGAAGGCCGACGGCGAGNCGCCGGCGTCGGGATGGGTGCGCCGCGCGGCGACCCGGTACGCGTGGCGGATCTGGTCCGCGGTGGCGCCGGGGGCCACCCCGAGGACCTCGTACAGCGAGGGCTTCGTACCCACGGGCGCCTCCCGGCCATCCTCGATCACCCGATCGGGCGGTCGGGCGGCACCGCGTCATGGCGAAAGTACGGGCACGTGACCAGAATGAGCGCCGAACCGCCCGAAGGCGAGCGCGAGACCGGCCACCCGGACCGATGCTCAAAGTAACATTCTACGCACTCTGCGATTTGAGTGAGCGTTTCGTGCTCGCGACCAGCCCCCCGCGTGCGGGGCCGGTCACGTCCCCGGCTCCCGCCGGGGGCGCGCCNCCGGGGCCGGCGCGCAGCGTGCGCACGGGTGACACGGGAATGGGGACATGGCGCAGGTCGTGAAGATCGTCGATGAGGTCGCGTCGCTGGTGGGCGAGCCTGACATCGCGGACCGGCTGACCGTCACCGGTCCGGCCGACGTCCTGCCCAGCCTGTACCGGGTGACGACGGTCGCGACCGCCTCGGTGGCGGCCGCGGCGGTCGGAGCCGGGCGGCTGCTGGCCGCCCGCACCGGCGGCGGCCCCCCGGACATCACCCTCGACACCCGCCACGCCGGTGCCGCCTTCCGCAGCGAACGCCACCTGCGCATCGACGGAAAGGCGCCGCCCGGCCCGTGGGACCCGATCTCGGGCTACTACCCCACGGCGGACGGCCGCTGGATCCAGCTGCACTGCAACTTTCCGCACCACCGTAACGGGGTGCTGGACCTGCTCGGGGCGCCGAATGACCGCGCCGCCGTCGAGCGGGTGATCCGGCGGGTCGACGCCGCGCCGCTGGAGCTGGAGCTGCAGGCCATGGGGCTGTGCGCCAGCATGGCGCGGGCGGAGCCGGAGTGGGCCGAGCACCGGCAGGCCGGGGCGGTCGCCGACCTGCCGCTGATCGAGGTGAGCCGGCTCGGCGACGCCCCGCCGGCCCGGTTCGCACCGACGGAGACGCCGGCCGCCGGCCTGCGGGTGCTGGACCTGACCCGCGTCATCGCCGGCCCCATCGCCGGGCGCACGCTCGCCGCCTACGGCGCGGACGTGCTGCGGGTCGGCGCCGCCCACCTGCCGGAGGTGCACGGCCTGCTGGTCGACACGGGGTTCGGCAAACGCAACGCGTTCCTCAACCTGCGGGTTGCCGCCGACGCCCGCCGGCTGCGGGAGCTCATCGCGTCCGCCGACGTGCTCCTGCAGGCCTACCGGCCGAGCGCGCTGGACCGGCTCGGGTTCGGCCCGGACGCCGTCGCCCGGATGCGGCCGGGCATCGTCTACGCCAGCATCAGCGCCTACGGCCGGCAGGGGCCGTGGAGCGGGCTGCGCGGCTTCGACAGCCTGGTCCAGACCGCCTCGGGCATCGTCCTCGCCACGGCCGAGGCGGCCGGCGCGTCGAGCCCGGTGCCGCTGCCGGCGCAGGCGCTCGATCACGGCACCGGCTACCTCGCCGCGTTCGGGGTGCTCGACGCGCTCGCCCGTCGGGTGCACGAGGGCGGGAGCTGGCACGTGCGGGTCTCCCTGGCCCGGACCGGGCGGTGGTTGCAGGATCTCGGTCATCACGACACCCTCGACCTCCCCGACCCGACGGCGGACGACGTCGACGACTACCGCTCCTGCCTCAGCAGTGAGTTCGGTGAGCTTTCGTACATCCGGCCGGCGGCGACCGTCGCCGGGGTGGCCCCGCGCTGGCTCTCCGCGCCGGCCCCCCTCGGCACCAGCCAGGCGGTGTGGTCGGCGCCGCGCTGACCGCCTGCGCTGACCACGGCGAAAGCGGTTTCGGGACGGCGCTCCCCACGTTGCGGCGCGTGTACGACCCGCGCGGATTGTAAACAGTGGGCGCGCCGGGACGCCACTTTTGTGTCATCCAGGTAACAACCTGATATGTGTACTTTCGGTCGATCTGCCCGGGGACTACGTTTCCGCCATCTCAGCGGAGAGTGCGTGCGGGTCGGCCGGATCATCCCGCCGATCCGGGGACGACTTCCGGGGGGCGGTCGGGGGCGGCGCGCAGGGGCGCGTCATCCTCTAGGCGGTGGCGCGCCGGCTCGACGTCGGTGGCGCCGGGGGTAGCTCGTAGCTGGGTCGGTCGTGGCATCGGGCTTGCGATCGGCGGACCGGAGGAGGAAATGCATGCGTAGGCGCCCGCTCCTGGGAGCGATAGCCCTCGCCGCGGCCGTGACGATGACCGCCGCGGCCTGTGGGAGCGACAGCGGCGGTGGTTCTTCCGGAGACGGCAAGAAAACGATCACCATCGGCTTCCAGGGCGTTCTGTCGGGCGACAATCAGCAGCTCGGACTGAACGCCCTTTACGGCGTACGGACCGCGATCGCGGAGGTGAACGCCGACACGAGCTCGCCGTTCCAGCTCAAGCTCGCCGAGTCCGACGACGGCGGTTCCCCGGACCAGGGCCCGACGGCCGCGCAGAAACTGATCGACGACTCCAAGGTCGTCGCGGTCGTCGGCCCGATGTTCTCCGGCGCCACCAAGGCCAGCGAGCCCGCCTACACCCAGGCCGGCCTGCTGTCGGTCAGCCCGTCCGCGACGAACCCGGCGCTGACGACGCTGGGCTTCAAGACCTTCTACNGGGTCATCGCGCCGGACACGGTGCAGGGCAAGGCCGCCGCCGACTACGTGGCCACCGTCCTGCAGGCGAAGAAGGTCTATTCGCTGGACGACAAGAGTGAGTACGGCACCGGCCTGTCCGGCGCCCTGGAGCCCGAGCTCACGGCCAAGGGCGTGCAGGTCACCCATGACGGCATCAACCCGACCAAGGACTACACCTCCGAGGCCACGAAGATCATCGCGGCGGCTCCGGACGTCCTGTACTACTCGGGCTACTACGCCGAGCTCGCCCTGCTGTCCAAGGCGCTCAAGGACAAGGGCTTCACCGGCAAGATCGCAAGTGGGGACGGCTCGCTCGACCCGCAGTACGTCGCGCAGGCCGGCGCCGCCGCCGCCGAGGGTACCTACCTCACCTGCCCCTGCGGCGACGCGAACACCGACCCGAAGGCCGCCGCGTTCGTCGCGTCCTTCAAGAAGGTCAACAAGGGCGCGAAGCCCGGTACCTACTCCGGTGAGGCGTACGACGCCACCCTCGCGCTCGCGGACGTGTTCAAGAAGCTCGGCAACGACGTCAGCCGCGAGTCGGTCGCGAAGGCCTTCGGTGCCGTGAACTTCCAGGGCATCACGAAGACCGTCGCCTTCGAGCCCACCGGCGAGGTCAAGGGTTCCAACGTGTTCGTCTACCAGGTCAAGAACGGCGCGATCACGGTTATCGGGAACACCGCGGATCTGATCAAGTCCTGACACCGGTGCGGGCGGTGGCCGGGTGCGATGCGCATCCGGCCACCGCCTCGCCGCGTCGGGCGAAACATCCGCCTGGCAGAACGGACTTTCCAGTACCAGAATCAACATCCATCACCAGGACGCGCATCCGCCACCGGAACGCACCTTCTGCCGGGCGAACGAGCCACGCGACGAACGAGGCACACGTATGGGTTTCCTCGACCAGTTCTGGCAGCTGACCATCGACGGACTGATGGTCGNCTCGCTGTACGCGGTCATAGCACTCGGGTACACACTCGTGTACGGGGTTCTCCAGCTCATCAACTTCGCGCACAGCGAGGTGTTCATGCTGGGATCCTTCGGCGGCCTGTTCGTCGCCCGAGCCCTGCTGCCCGACGACGGGTCGGTGCCCGGGGGGCTCGCGTCGGTGGGGCTGGTGNCCGTCGGCCTCGGCGCCGGCGCGGTCTGCGGCGGGCTCGCCGCGTTCACCCTCGAACGCGTGGCCTATCGGCCGCTGCGGCGCCGCTCCGCGCCCCGGCTGGCCTACCTGATCAGCGCGATCGGGGCGTCGCTGTTCGCCGTGAACCTGGCCGGCAAGGAGTTCGGGCGGCAGAACGTCGACCTGCCCGACCTGTTCCACAACGGCACGGTCTTCACGGTCTTCGGCGCCGACGTCTCCACCCAGTCGCTGGTCATCTTCGCCGTCGCGGTCGCGATGCTGATCGGGCTGGACCGCCTCGTCGCCGGCACCCGCCTCGGCCAGGGCATCCGGGCCGTGGCCCAGGACGCCGACACCGCCGTCCTGATGGGCGTGAACGTCGAGCGGATCATCATCGTCACGTTCGTCGTCGGCGGCCTGCTCGCCGGCGCCGGCGGCTTCCTCTACGCGATGACGTTCAACGCCTCGTACAGCATGGGGTTCGTCCCCGGGGTGAAGGCGTTCACCGCGGCGGTCCTCGGCGGCATCGGCAACGTGCGCGGCGCGATGCTCGGCGGCCTGCTGCTCGGCCTGGTCGAGAGTTATGGTGGCTACCTGTTCCAGGCGTCCTACAAGGACGTCATCGCCTTCCTCGTCCTGGTGGCGATCCTGATGATCAGACCGTCCGGCCTGCTCGGCGAGCGGCTGGGGCGGGCGGCATGAGCACGCCGCCCCCCGCCGGCCCACCCGGCCCGCCCGACCCGGCGGGCCCCGGCAGTGGGGCCGCCACCATGCCGCTGCGCGTCGCCGGGAGTCGATCCGGCCCCAGCGGCTCGGCCGCGCCCGGCGCCTCCGCCGATTCCCTCGCCCGCGCCGATCCCCTCGCCCCCGCCGATCCGGTCGGCCACGGCGGTCCCTCCGGTCCTGGCCCCGGCGGCGGCCCGGGGCTGCCCGCGTGGCATCCCGCGGTGCTGTTCGCCCCGGCCCGGCTGCGCCAGCTCGGCGCGCTGCTGCTGGTCGGCGTGCTCGCCGCGATCGTCACCGGCCCGACGGGCAACTCCGACAAGCCGCTGCAGGCGGCGAAGGACTCGATCGTCGACGTCCGGATCGTGCTCTACCTGGGGCTCGCCGCCGCGCTGTGGGTGCTGCTGGTGCTCGGCGCCGAGCTGCGCGGCGCCCTGGAGCGACTGAGCGCCCCCGTGCGCGCGCCGATCGGGGCGGCCTACGGCCGCCGCGGCGGTCCGATCGTGCTGAACCTGGTGCTGCTCGCCGTCGCGATCCTCGCGCCCCTGGTGGTCTCGACGGCCGCCCAGCAGTCGATGGTCAACGACATCGGCATCTACGCGCTGCTCGCCCTCGGCCTCAATGTCGTCGTCGGCTACGCCGGCCTCCTCGACCTCGGCTACATCGCGTTCTTCGCCATCGGCGCCTATGCGACGGCCTACTTCACCTCGCAGACCGCGATGCCCTGGCACGCGCCGTTCGTGCTCAACCCGTTCTTCGTCTTCCCGATCGCCCTCGTCCTCGCGGCGCTCGCCGGAGTCATCCTCGGCGCGCCGACGCTGNGGCTGCGCGGGGACTACCTGGCGATCGTCACCCTCGGCTTCGGCGAGATCATCCACCTGGTGGCGAACAACGCCGACGGCATCACCAACGGGGCCCGCGGCGCCTTCGGCGTGCCGCACCTGTCGATCGACCTGCTCGGCATCGACTACAAGTGGGGCATCGACCCGCTGCCGTACTACTACCTGCTGCTCGCCATCGTCATCGGGGTGATGATCGCCTTCGGCCGGCTGGAACGCTCCCGGATCGGCCGGTCCTGGGCCGCGATCCGGGAGGACGAGATCGCCGCCGAGGCGACCGGGGTGGCGACGCTGCGCATGAAGCTGCTCGCCTTCGCGATCGGCGCGTCGGTGTCGGGCTTCGCCGGCGTGTTGTTCGCCTCCAAGCAGTTCTTCAACCCGCAGAGCTTCAGCCTGCAGGCGTCGTTCTTCGTCGTCGCCGTGGTCATCTTCGGCGGGATGGGCTCCCGGCTCGGCGTCGTGGTCGGCGCCGTCGTGCTCCAGGGGCTCGCCTTCTACCTGCGGGACAAGGTGCAGCCCGCGGACCGGTACATCTACTTCGGGGCCGTCATCGTGATCATGATGATCTTCCGCCCGCAGGGGCTCGTGCCCTCGCGCCGCCGCCGGCGCGAGATCGAGTTGGCGGAGGAGGGCATCGGCGCCGCCGACTCCCTCGGCGCGGCGCCGACGGGAGGGCACCGGTGAGCCGGGCCGGTTCCCACCGCGGGGTGCCCGGCGCCCGCCGCCCGCGCGCCGACGAGACCGCACCCGGCGACCTGGTCGTCGAGGCCCGCGACCTGGCGCTGCGCTTCGGCGGCGTGACCAGCCTCGACGGCGTGTCGCTGCGCCAGCGCCGCGGGGAGATCCTCGCGGTGATCGGCCCGAACGGGGCCGGCAAGACGTCGCTGTTCAACTGCCTGACCGGGGCGTACCGGCCGCAGGAGGGCTCGGTCACCTTCTGGCCGCGCCCGGACGGCCCGACCGAGCTCGTCGGCCGCCGCCCGCACGCGATCACCCGNCTGGGCGTGGCCCGCACCTTTCAGAACATCCGGCTGTTCCCCGCCCTCTCGGCGCTGGAGAACGTGCAGATCGGTACCGAGGTGCGCCAGCGGTACGGGCCGGTCGGCGCGATCCTGGGCCTGCCGCACGCCCGGCGCGCCGAGCGCGACGGGGTGCGCCACGCGCNGAGCCTGCTCGACCTGGTCGGGCTGTCCCACCGTACGCACGAGCTGGCCGCCTCGCTGCCGTACGGCGAGCAGCGCCGGCTGGAGATCGCCCGGGCCCTGGGCACCGGGCCCAGCCTGCTGCTGCTCGACGAGCCGGNCGCCGGCACCAACCCGGCGGAGAAGCGCGACCTCGCCGCGCTCATCACGCGCATCGCCGGCACCGGCGTGTCCGTGCTGCTCATCGAGCACGACATGCGGCTGGTGATGTCCGTGGCCACCTCGGTGGTCGTGCTCAACTTCGGCCGAGTGATCGCCCACGGTACACCGGGGGAGGTCCAGCGCGATCCGGCGGTCATCGAGGCGTACCTCGGCGTCACCGACGCCGAGGCCACCGCCGGCGATGTCGACGTCACCGCCGGACCCGGCGCCAGGCCCGGCGCCAGGCCCGGCGCCAGGCCCGGTGCGAGGCCCGGAGTCGGGCCCGGAGTCGGGCCCGGCGCCGTCGTGCGGAAGGACCTGCGCTGATGCTGCTGACACTGAGTGACGTCGAGGTCGCCTACGGCGCGGTGACCGCCCTGCGCGGGGTCAGCCTGGAGGTCGCCGAGGGCGAGATCGTCACCCTGCTCGGCGCCAACGGAGCCGGGAAGACGACGACCCTGCGGACCATCTCCGGCCTGCTGCGGCCGAAGGCCGGCGAGGTGCGCCTCGACGGCCGACCGCTGTCGTCCATCCCGGCACACGGCCTCGTCGGCGCCGGCGTCAGCCACGTGCCCGAGGGCCGGCGGGTCTTCCCCAGCATGAGCGTCCGCGAGAACCTGCTGATGGGCGCCTATCATGATCGTCGGCATGCGCGGGCGGACCTGGAACGGGTCGTCGCGTTGTTCCCGCGGCTGGCCGAGCGGATCGGCCAGGCGGGCGGCACGCTGTCGGGCGGCGAGCAGCAGATGCTCGCGATCGGCCGGGCGCTGATGAGCCGTCCGCGGCTCATCCTGCTCGACGAGCCGTCGATGGGGCTGGCCCCGATGATCGTCCAGACCATCTTCGAGGTGATCGCCGAGATCAACCGGGAGGGGGTCGCGGTGCTGCTCGTCGAGCAGAACGCGGCCTCGGCGCTGCGGATCGCCGGGCGCGGCTACGTGCTGGAGACCGGCCGGGTCGTCCTCGCGGACACGGCCGCGGCCCTGCTCGCCGACGACCGGGTCCGCCAGGCCTACCTCGGCGAGGACGTCGCCGGCGGGCCGGAAGTGCCACAAGGGCCCGCGCCGACCCGGGGCGGTGCGGCGGCGAGCCCGGCTCACGGCGCCGCGATCCGCGCCGACTCCGCCTGAGCCGCCCGCTCGACGCCGGACCGGATGACGGCGCCCGACCCCATCGCCGTCATCACCGTCGCCCAGTCGTCTGCGTCGAGGCCGGAGCCGTCCCCTCGGCCGTTGCCTCCCCGCGGCCCGAAGCCGCCGCCCGGCCCGCCGCCGCCCGGTCGGTAGTCGTCGTCCGGTCCGAAGCTGCCGTCCGGTCCGAAGCTGCCGTCCGGTCCGAAGCTGCTGCCTGGACCGAAGCTGCTGCCGGGTCCGAAGCCGAGGCCAGGACTCATCCCGGCGTTGCGACGGGCCCAGTCCATCCCGTCGCGGGTGTCGGGCCCCCAGAGCCAGGCGACGAGGCCCACCAGCACGACCCCGCCCGTCACGATCAGGTGCGTCATGATCCCCAGGATCTCGGCAGGCGCCTTTGCAGTCCATCTAATTTTTCCGCACACAACAGCTAAGATTTCCTACATGATCGACGTGCGCCGCCTGCGCATCCTGCGGGAGCTCGACAGCCGGGGAACGGTCGTGGCCACGGCCGCGGCGCTGCATCTGACGCCGTCGGCGGTCANCCAGCAGCTTGNCGCCCTGGCGAAGGAGACCGGCGTCCGGCTGCTCGACCCGGCCGGCCGCCGGGTCCGGCTCACCCCCGCCGCGCGGGTGCTGCTGGGCCATGCCGACGTCCTGTTCGCCCAGCTCGAGCGGGCCGAGGCGGATCTGGCCGCCTTCGACGAGGGTCGGGTCGGGTCGGTGGCAGTGGCGGCGTTCACCACGGCGATCTCCGGTATCGTCGTGCCGGCGATGTCCGCGCTGCGGGAGAGCCGGCCGCGGCTGCGGATGTCGGTGTCCGACGACGCCGAGCCCGCGTGCTTCGACCTGCTACTCGCCGGCGACCTGGATCTCGCGATCAGCATCACCCACCCGGGTGCCGAGTCCCTCGACGAGCGGCTGCTGCAGATCCCGCTGGTCGACGATCCGCTCGACGTCGCACTGCCCGCCGCGCACCCCTACGCCGCCGCCGCGGCCGTGCCGCTGGAGGTGCTCGGCGGGGAGGACTTCATCTCCAGCCGCGCCGGCACCCCCTGCCACGAGGTGACCCACGCGGCGTGCGCCGCGGCCGGCTTCGTTCCCCGGGTGCGTCACCGCTGCGACGACTACAGCGCGATCCAGGGCCTGATCGCCGCCGGTTGCGGGGTCGGCCTCATCCCGCGGCTGGCGAAACTGTCCAGCACTCCCCGGGTCGCCCTGCGACCCATCGCCGGCGTCCCGCCGATCCGGCCCATCTTCGCCGCCGTCCGCCGGGGCTCCCAGCAGGCCCCCCACCTGTCCGCCACCCTCNCCGCCATCGTCGCCGCCGCCCGATCCCCCGGCCTCTACGCNGCTGTCCCCGCATCACCGTGACCGGCTGGGAGAAGGCNGATGACGGCGTGGCCCTGTCCGTGGCTGTTCTTGCTGTGAGGCCAACCCAGCCTGGCGGTGGCATCGCCAAGTCTGATACGGACCGGTGCGCGGCCTGTCCGCCTGGCGTGCCCTGGAGGAGGACATCAGGCGGGCGGTCGCCAGCCTGATGTCCTGACTGCGGGGCTACAGCCGGGCGTGTCGGATCGCCGTGACTCCATCGATGATCAGATTGTCCAGCAGGGTCCGCCCGAGGACGCCGCCGGTGCCGCGGTTCCACAGCGAGAGAACCTCGATGTTGCGCAGATTGGCAGGGTCCGGGCTGGCCGCCACCACGACGTGGTCGAAATCCGCGGCGGTCGATTTGATCATTATTGCGTCACCTGCCTGGATCTGGTTCGCCACGGCGAAACCCGACCGGCCATTGTTCTGGATATCCACCCGGCCATGGGTGCTGAACAGCGCGAAGGTGCCGGCGAGTTTGTTCCCCGCGTAGGCGGTGCGTAGTTGCGCGACGGAGTAGATGCCGACGTTTGCCGCGGCGAGGAGAACGACCTCCCAACAGATCAGTCGGGTATCCGGGCCGGGTGGGTTCGCNAGCGGGGTTGGGCCGTTGAGCCAGGCCTGGTAGTCACTGATTCCGCCCAGCTGGTTCTGTTCGGGCTCGCCCTGCCAGGTGAAGTCACCCCGGTGGGCCTCCAGCCAGTCGATCAGACGCTCCACCTGGGTCGCCGGGACGGGGCGGGGATGGTCTGTGTTCGCCATCCCGAGCACCGCCTCGGCCTGGGACAGCTCGTGCGTGACGACCGCCCGCGTGATCCGCGGGTGTAGGTTGATCGCCGTGATCGACGCCGCGAGAAAGGGGGAGGTCAGCGTCGCGTTGTGCTGGTAGTTCGGATAGCGTCGCTCGAGTTCCGCCAGGAAAAGGTGCGTGTGCTCGCGGTCCAGGAGTTTCTTCGGCTCGTGCTGGCCGAGCGGCGGGAGTTTGACCCCCTCGAAGACGTGCGTGTCGAGTTCGGGTTCACTGATGGGAATTTCTGACCTCCGGGCACACGGGAACCGGCGCCGACGACGATCTGCCGAAATGAATGGGCAGGAGAACACGTGGTGACCATGCATGCGACGCCGGCGTCGTGAGCGGAGATCTCACGCTACCAGTCATACCGTGGCCGGAGTGCCGGAACAGTTCATCAACGGTGGGTCACGAGGCGATCCTGGGCGGTGGGGGCGGGCCGAGGACATGATCGAGATGGGCGTTGGCGAACACGCNGGCCGGGTCGACCGCGTCGCGGACGGCCAGGAAGTCGTCGAAGCGGGGGTAGCGCTCGCGTAGCTGCGCCGCGGCCAGCGTGTGCAGGCTGCCCCAGTGGGGCCGCCCGCCGACCGCCAGCATGATCTGTTCGACGCGGCCGAAGTAGTTCTCGTGCGGGCCGCGGCGGTCGGTGCGCACGGCGACGTAGGCGGTGTCGCGGCCGAAGGCGGGGGACAGCGGGATCTCGTCCGCGGCCGCGCAGCGGACCTCGACGGGGAAGGCGGTGCGCACCCCGGATCGGGTCACGGCGGCGGCGAGCTCGCCCAGGGCGGCGGCCAGCTCGGCGCGGGGGATGGCGTACTCGAGCTCCTTGTACCGGATCGCCGTGTGGCCCGCGATCGCCGAGTGGCCCGCGATGGCCGAGTGGCCTGCGGCGAACACCCGGTAGCACAGGTCGACCGACGGTCGATCGCCCGCCAGCGGGACGCCGACGCGGGAGGCGAGCTGGGCGGCGGGGCGGTCGGCGGCTGGCAGCCGCCGGGCGGCCACCATCAGGGCTTCGAAGACGCCGCTGGACACCGGGCCGCCGCCGTGCCGGTCGCGTCGCCGGGTCGGCGGGTCCAGCTCGTCGTCGACCGGGCGACGATCATCCCAGCGGACCAGCGCGGTCGAGGTGTGCGGGAACCAGGCGAAGCGGACGTGGTCGGCCTGTTCGACGAGCGCGCCGTAGCCGTCGAGCGCCTCGGCCAGCGGCAGCCGGCCCTCCCGCCCGTGCAGGGCAAACAGCGGTACGGCCTGCAACGTCACCGAGGTCACGACACCGACGGCGCCGAGGCCAAGGCGGGCGGCCGCGAACAGCTCGGGGCGCTCTCCGCGCGAGCAGGTGACCACCTCGCCGTCGGCGAGCACCACCTCCAGCGCCCGTACCTGGGTGGACAGCCCGCCGTAGCGGGCACCCGTGCCGTGGGTCCCGGTGGCGATCGCCCCGGCGATCGTCGCCAGTTCGCCGTGGCCCTGGTTGGTCAGGGCCAGCCCGGCCTCGGCGAGCAGCCGGTTCAGCCGGCGCAGGGTCATCCCGCCGCGCACCGTCACCAGCCCGCTGCCACCGTCGAGTGCGACCAGATCGGCGCAGCGGTCCAGGGCGATCTGCACACCGCCGTCGTCCGGCCGGCCGATCGCGTTCATCGCGTGGCCGGCACCGGCGGCCCGGATCCGCCGGCCGTCACGCACGGCGGAGGTCACCACCGCCGACGCCTCCTCGGCGGTGCGGGGCCGGGCGAGCCGGACCGCTCGAGCGGTCACGTTGCCCGCCCAGTTCCGCCACGCCGCGGGTTCACCGAGGGGCGAGCTCATGTGCACCTCCGTTCCGGGGGGAGCCGACGACCGGTGGCGCGCGTGGGCGACCCGCCGGCTCGGCCGGCCCCCATCGTGGACCGCCGAGCCGGCGTCCTGCCCGGCGGGTCCGTCCGACGGTCCGGGAGGGACCACGCCCCGACCCGGTGACCGGACATGTGCGGTGCGCTGTCGGGCCCCCATGCGTGTCCCCCACGTGTTCCCCNGGCCGTGACCGAGGTGTGGCGAGCGGGCCGCCGATCACCCGGTGAGGTGAGATGCTTCACATGCGCGGGCGCGCCGGAGCCGCCGGCTCGCCGACGCGCCGGCGGAAGGCGACGTGCGGATGGTGAGCGCAGCCGGCTCCCGGCCGACCGGGATCAGCCTGGGCAGGCTCGCGGAGCTCGCCGTGGAGCGCACCGGCGGCACCGAGGAGATGATCTTCGAGGGTCGGGTCGAGTCCGGCGCGGCCCGCTTCGCCCGGTCCTGCCGGTTCAGTGCCGGCCTGCGCGGCGCGGGGTTGGCCGCCGGCGAGCGGGTGGTCGTCCACATGGCCAACTGCCCGGAGGTCACCATCGCCTACCACGGGGTCTGGCGCGCCGGCGGAGTCGTGACGCCGACGCTGTTCCTGCTTGACGAGGCCGAGCTGCGCCACGTGCTGGTCGACAGCGGCGCCCGGTTCGTCGTGACGACCCCCGAGTTCCTGGCCAAGGTCCGCGCGGTGGCGAGCGGCTGCCCCCAGGTGCGGGCGGTGATCGTGGCGGACGATGCGCCTGGTGCTGGTGCTGGTGCTGGTGCTGGTGCTGGTGCTGGTGCTGGTGCTGGTGCTGGTGCTGGTTCGGCCGGGGGCCCTGACCCGGGCGGGGCAGCCGGGGCGCGGCCGCCGGTGCTGCGCTTCGCCGACCTCGCGGCGGGCGACGAGGGTCCCCTCGAGCCGGCCGATCCGGACGCCATGGCCGCCCTTCTCTACACCGGCGGCACCACCGGGCGGGCGCGGGGAGTCGTGCTGTCCCACGACGCGCTGTCCGCCGGGGGCTTCGCGGCCCTGTCGGGGAGCGCGGACGAGGAGCTCGTCGGCCTGCTGCCGCTGCCGTTGTCGCACGTCTACGGCCTGACGATCAGCGTGATGACGCTGCATGCGCGCAAGCCGGGCCCGGCGGTCCTGATGCGCTGGTTCGATCCCCGCCAGTGGCTGGACCTGGTGGCCGAACACCGGGTGGCCCTCAGCGCGCTGGTGCCCTCCATGATCGACCAGTTGCTCGCGGAGCCGCTGCACCTGGCCGACACCTCGTCGCTGCGCCGGATCACCAGCGGCGGCGCGCCGCTGCCGAGGGAGTGCGCGCACGAATGGNGGCGGCGCCTGCCCGACGTCGAACTGGTCGAGGGGTACGGCTGCACCGAGACCGCGGGGATCATCACCACCTCGCCGCCGGGTGCGGCGCGGCCGGGCAGCGTCGGCCTGCCCGCACCCGGAGTCGAGGTGCGCGTCGAGCTGCCCGACGGCGCGCCCGCCGGCCCCGGGCAGGACGGGGAGATCTGCGTGCGGGGCCCGATGCTGATGACCGGGTACTGGCAGGCGCCGCGGGCCACCGCCGACGCGCTGCGCGGCGGCTGGCTTCGCACCGGCGACGTGGGGCGGCGCGACGGCGACGGCTACCTGTTCGTCGTCGACCGGATCAAGGATCTGATCATCCGCGGCGGGGTCAACGTCTACCCGCGCGACGTCGAGGACGGCCTGCTCGGCCATCCCGACGTCGCCTCGTGCGGGGTGGTCGGGCGGGCCGACCACCGCCATGGTGAGGAGGTGATCGCCTACGTACAGCTCGTTGGCGGCGGCACCGTCTCCCCGGAGGAGCTGGTGCGCTGGGGCCGGGCCCGGCTCGGGCCCCTGCGCTACCCGCGCGAGGTGCACATCGTCGAGGCGCTGCCGCTCACCAGCGCGCTGAAGACCGACCGCCGGGCGCTGCGGTCGCTGAGCGCCGTCTCCGCGGCGTCTCAGCGCCCCACGCCCGGCGGCGAGGGCCCCGGCGATGTGGCCTCCGGCGGCGAGGCTCCCGGCGGCGAGGCCTCCGGCGGCGAGGCTCCTCGCGGCGCGGATCAGAGCGTCGAGTGAACCCCGTGGCTCTGCACCGCGCCCCGGGCCAGGCTCAGCGCCGCGGGCGAGGCGATGTTGGCCGCGTCCATGAAACTGAGTGCGAACAGCCCGTCCTGGCTGAGCTGGCGCACCGCGTCCCCGGCCAGCAGCGCGTGCATGTCGGCCTCCCACGTCGCCTGCGACTCGGACTTGAAGTGGGCCAGCATGACCGGGCCGTACTGGCCGAGCGCCCGCGTCATGTCCCGTACGTCCGCGGCGTTCGAGTCGGCGCCCATCGCCTGGAAGCTCTCGAAGTCCGAGACGCGCAGNACGTCCGCGAAATGGGTGATCAGCGATCGGCCGGCGCCGGTGGCCGGATCGTCCCACCGGCTCTGCCAGCCGCCCCAGCCGAGCGACACCCGCGCGTTCGGCGCCCCGGAATGGAAGATGTCCAACGCCGCCAGGTACTGGTCCTGCAGCGTGAGGTAGTAGTTGGTGGTGTCCGGCGTGGTGGCCCACGCGTTCGGGTGGCACNGGTACGTCTGGAACTCGGTGAACAGCGTGACGTACAGCGCGGGACCGTTCGCCGGGCCGGAGAAGATCGACGCGAGCTCGCGNGCGTCGTCGAGGAAGCCGCTCGACAGCGGGTACTCGCGTCCNCACGCCGGGCCGTGCGCCGTCTGGACGGTGNCGACCTCGCCGGTGCCGTCGAGCCAGACGATGAGGTGGATGCCGTGCCCCGACTGGTAGACCTCGGGGATCAGGTCGGCCTTCCACTTGCGCAGGAAGCTCAGATCGTTCGGTCCGTTGTACCAGGTGCTGAGAAAGTCCAGGTCGGGTGCCAACGGGGAGGTGTGGGCGCTGTCGAGCCCGGGCCCCAGCCCGAAGCGCAGCTTGCCCGCCGGGGTGGCCGGAACGGCCCTGCCCGCGGCGGCCAGCGGCCGGCGTGTCGGCTCGGCAGGGCCGGGTCGCTCGGCCGGGCCGCCCGTGTTCCTGTCGTCGACCGCCGGACTGGCGGAGGTGACGCCGAACCTGTCGGCGCCGTTGCTGTCGGCGTCGCCGCCCCCGCCAGCGGCGCCGCCCCCGCCGTGGACAAGGAGAGGGATCGCGACAGCGGTCGCGGCGAGCAGAGCAAGAAGGGGAACCGTCGCATGTCGGAACCTCCGGCTACGCATGGACACATTCCTCTCGCGGCGACCATCCGATAGGAGCAGAACTGTAGCCGCTCACATACTTTCTGGCGTCGAATGTGCTCCGTGAGTCGGCCGGTACCGCGGACCTGCGTGGGCGGGCGATGGTTTGGCCGGGCGCGGGAATTTGTCGTTCGGTGTCGGAATGATGGGAGAAGCCCGGAGAAGGTTGTCCCCTTCGTGGTCCTTCGAGGGTGGGGGTCCGTGGTGAGTGGGTACGCCCAGCGACACCATGAGCCGTCGTGATCAGACAACCAGACTGCTGACTGCCTGGATCCGGGGTCGGCGCCGTGCTGCGCCTGCCGCCGGAGCAACCGAGGCGCGGGCGCGCACGCCGTCCGCGCCGGGCCGCCGCCGGTCGCCGGAAGACGCCCCGCCGCCGCCGGATGTCTCCCGCGAGTCGGCGGCGCCCGCCCCCCCGAGTGCGTCGCCGGAGCCGAGTACGCCGCCGGGTCCGAGTACGCCGCCGGGACCGAGCACGTCACCGAAGGCGCGGCCGCAGGAGTCCGCGGCGGCCGAGCCGGGTGCCGAGCCGGGTGCCGGGATCGACGACGAGCTGGGCGACCTGATCCGGTTGGTCGCCCAGGAGGGGTTCGGCTTCACGGGGCTGCGGGACGGTCAGCTCGACGCGATGCGGGCCGTCGTCGAGGGCCGGGACACGCTGTGCGTGCTGCCGACCGGCCGGGGCAAGTCGGCGGTCTNCCAGATCCCGGCTCTGGTGCTGGCCGGCCCGACCATCGTGGTCTCGCCGTTGATCGCGCTACAACGCGACCAGGTGCGTGGGCTGACCGAGCGGCTGGCGGGGCTGCTGGGCGACGACGACCCGGCGGCGGCCGCGGCGAACTCGGACGCCGGGCGGGCGGCCCGGCAGGCCGCCTTCGACGCGGTCCGGCAGGGGCGCACCGAGTTCCTTTTCCTGGCGCCGGAGCAGTTGGCCCGCGACGACGTCCGGGCGGCGCTGCGCGAGGCCCGACCGTCCCTGTTCGTCGTGGACGAGGCCCACTGCATCGCGTCCTGGGGGCACGACTTCCGGCCCGACTACGCCCAGCTCGGGCAGGTCGTCGAGGACCTCGGGCACCCGACGGTCGTGGCGCTGACGGCCACCGCGGCCCCGCCGGTGCGCCGGGAGATCCGCGAGCGGCTGCGACTGCGTGACCCCGTCGAGGTCGTACGGGGATTCGACCGGCCCGAGATCAGCCTGTCCGTGGTGTCGTTCACCGACGAGGAGTCCAAGCGGGCGAGCCTGATCGAACGCATCGCGGGGGAGGCCAAGCCGGCGTTGGTCTACGCGGCCACCCGGCGGGCCACGCAGGAGCTGGCCGACGAGCTCGCCGGCCTCGGGCTGACGGTGCATCCCTACCATGCCGGCCTGAAGGCTGCGCGGCGACGCGAGGTCGAGGCGGACTTCATGGCCGACCGGTGCGACGTGGTGGTCGCCACGACCGCCTTCGGCATGGGCATCGACAAGCCCAACGTCCGCACCGTCATCCACGCCGAGGTNGCCGACTCCCTCGACTCCTACTACCAGGAGATCGGCCGCTCGGGGCGAGACGGTGAGCCCGCGGTGGCCTGCCTGTTCTACCGGCCGGAGGATCTCGGGCTGCGGCGATTCTTCGCCTCCGGCCGGGTCGACGAGACGGCCCTACGCCGCGTCGCGGTCCTGCTGGGGCACGCCGACGCACCGGTGACGGCGCGGGAGCTGGCCAAGGCGGCGGGGCTGCGCGACACCGCGCTGACCCGGCTGGTGGACCTGCTGGCCAGCGCGGACGTCGTGGCGGTGGGCGACGACGGGCGCATCGCCGCGCGAGTCGACGCCCCGGATCCGGAGGAGGCGGCGCGGCGCGCGCTCGGAGTGGCCGAGGCGCGGGTCGAGGTCGACCGTTCCCGCGTCGAGATGATGCGCGGCTACGCCGAGACCCGGGACTGCCGGCGGGCGTTCCTGCTGGCCTACTTCGGCGAGACGATCAGCGGGCCGTGCGGGCGCTGCGACAACTGCCTGGCCGGTCTGCCGGCCCAGCGGCGGGCCGAACCCGCGGGCGACGAGGCGCCGTTCCCCGCCGGCGCCGCGGTGCGCCACGTCTCGTGGGGCCGGGGGCAGGTCNTCAAGGAGGATGGCGATCGCATCACGGTGCTGTTCGACGACGTCGGCTACCGGACCCTGTCGGTGGGGGCGGTCCGGGAGCGTCACCTGCTCGATCGGACCTGAAGGACCTGCGCCGCAGCGCATCCCCCCACCGAAGGGCCCGCACCTACAGGTACGACCGCCGTTACAGCGACTGCCCGGTCCGTCCCGAGATGTCCGATGATGTCGTTTCCTGACATCGTCGCGTGCCGTGCATTGGACCCAAGCACGGTCACGCGCCCGGCCAGAGCAGGGAGGACCATGACCGCGCAAGCGGATCTCAAGATGAGCACCGCCCTGGTCACAGGGGCGTCGTCAGGCATCGGCGCGGCCTTCGCGCAGGCGTATGCGGCCCGCGGCGCCACGCTCGTCCTGGTGGCGCCGGCGGAGCCCAGACTGACGGAGGTCGCGCAGCGGCTGGGCACCCGCTACGGGGTCGAGGTGCACACCGTGCCGATCGACCTCGCCGAGGAGAGCGGTCCCGACCAGNTCGCCAAGGCGGTCGCCGAGACCGGCCTGGAGATCGACATCCTCGTCAACAACGCCGGCTTCGGGACCCGTGGGCCCTACCACGAGCTGTCCCCGGACCGGGATCACCGCGAGGTGATGGTGAACGTCGTGGCGGTGGAGCGGGTCGCGCACCTGTTCCTGCCCGCCATGGTTGCCCGGGGCTCCGGCACCATCATCAACGTGTCGTCGACCTCGGGCTTCCAGGCCGTCCCCTACATGGCGGTCTACGGCGCCTCCAAGGCCTTCGTCCTGTCCTTCTCCATCGGCCTGTGGGCCGAGTGCCGGCCGCGTGGGGTGCGGGTGCTCGCCCTGTGCCCGGGGCCGACCGACACCGACTTCTTCGAGGTGCTGGGCTCGCGGATGTCCGCCGGCGGACGGTTGCGGACCACCGACGAGGTGGTGGCGGCGGCCTTTCGGGCCCTTGACCGGGGCCAGGCGTACGTCATCGACGGCCGGTTGAACTACCTGACGTCCAACGCCTCCCGGCTGCTGCCCCGCGGCCTGGTCGCGCGGATCACCGAGCGGGTGCTGCGGTCCGGGTCGCTGGCCGCGGTGCCGGGCGCGGTGCCGGCGAAGCGTCGCACCGCCTGATCGGGCCACCCCTGCCGGCCGTTGCGTGCCGTCCGATCGGACCACCCCGGCCGCCCGCCGTCGTGAGGGTTCGCGGCGCGGCGCGGCCGTCTGGCGGCCTAGGGAGCCATCCCCCGACCGGGCGACCCCGCAGTGGCCCGGTCGGGGGGCGGCCGGCCGGCGACGGCCCGACCGTCGCCGTGGGCCGCCGACGGCTCCGATCACTGTGAGCGGGACGCGCCTACCGGGGTGACCACCGGGGCGACCGCCGGCGCGACCACCGCAGTGGCCGGGTCGGCGGGGGTCAGCCCGCCGAGATCGGC
Source organism: Frankia sp. AvcI1 (assembly GCF_001420875.1). Taxonomy (NCBI): domain Bacteria; kingdom Bacillati; phylum Actinomycetota; class Actinomycetes; order Frankiales; family Frankiaceae; genus Frankia; species Frankia sp. AvcI1. The sequence continues at coordinate 365,516 of NZ_LJFZ01000002.1, forward strand.
GACCAGCTCGTAGGAGCGGATCCGGTCCGCCAAGCGGTGGACGTTCGTGGTGATCATGATCTCGTCGGCGCCGGTCACGTCGAGCAGGGCGTCGATGCCGGCGCGGACGGTCGAGGGGGAGCCGACGATGTGCGACGCCGTCGCGTTCTCGGCCGCGGCCCGTTCCTGCGGGGTCCAGGCGTGCGCGGCGGCCTCCTCGGGAGAGGGGAAGACGCCGGGACGGCCGCCGCGGATCCGCAGCATCGCCAGCCGGACGGGCGCGGCGAGCCATTCGGCGCGCTCGTCGTCCTCGGCGCAGACGACGGCGGCGGCCACGATCGCGTACGGCTGCTCCCGCCCGGGCGAGGGGCGGAACGACCGCCGGTACAGCTCGAGCGCCGGCACCGTGTTGGCCGAGCTGAAATGGTGCGCGAAGGCGAACGGCAGGCCGAGCATCCCGGCCACCTGGGCGCTGTAGCCGCTGGACCCCAACAGCCAGATCGGCGGCACCGGCGACTGCGGGAACGCGTGCACGCCGCGCATCGGATGGTCGGCGGCGAAGTCGCCGCCGGCGAGGAAGGTGGTCAGCTCGGCGAGCTGCTCGGGAAAGTCGTCGACGGCGAGCAGCCCGGCGGTGCGCCGCAGCGCCCGGGCGGTGGCGGGATCCGTGCCGGGGGCGCGACCGATCCCCAGGTCGATCCGACCCGGAAACAGGGCGCCGAGCGTGCCGAACTGCTCGGCGACCGCCAGCGGCGCATGGTTGGGCAGCATCACGCCACCGGACCCCACCCGGATCGTGCCCGTGGCCGCGGCGACCTGACCGATGAGGATCGCCGTCGCCGAACTGGCGATGCCGGGCATGCCGTGGTGCTCCGCCAACCAGTACCGGATGAAGCCGAGCCGTTCGGCGTGCCGGGCGAGCTCGAGCGACCCGCGGACCGCATCGGTCGGGGTTGTTCCGGTGCCGACCGGCACGAGGTCCAGCACGGACAGGGGGACGCGTCGGGTCAGGTTCACGGCATGGTGCAACGACCTGGCACGGCCGCTGTCTTCCCCGCCCGCCACGTCGGAGCCCGGGCCCGAGCCGGTGTCGGTCACGTCTCAGCCGCCCACGGTCTCCATGTAGTCCTCGGCGACCTCGTCGAGGGCGTCGCTGGGATGGCCGAGCGCCACGCGCACCCGGCGGCGCCCGACGAGCAGGAGATCGAGCAGGAAGTCCGGCACCGGGGCCCGCTCGCAGCGGTGGTAGCCCATCGTGAACCAGGTGTGGGCGTCGTCGAGCCGACCGACCGCCTCCAGGCTCTCGGCCACCGCCTCGTACACCCCCGGATCGGCCGACTTCGCCGCCTTCAGCTCCGCCCGCAGCGCGTCGGCCTCCTCGGCCTGCCCCTCGCGCAGCAGCCCGTCGTGCAGCCAGACGCGGGGATCGACGGGGCAGGCGCTGCCGTCGGCCACGGCCGCGCGGTAGCAGCGGATGGCCTCGCTCCAGTCCTGGGCGAGCCCGTACTGGCTGCCCGCGTCGACCAACAGGGAGGCGCGGGTGATCGTCTCGCTGTGGGTGTCCGGCCGCTCGGCCAGTGCCTCCAGGGTGCCCGCCGCGCCACGGTGATCGCCNCTGCCCGCCGCCCTGAAGACGATCTCATCCACGTCGTCGTCCGAAAGCATGCCGCTCATTCTCCCCGTCCGGGGTCGCTCCGCGACGGACGGGGACCGGTGGCGTGGCTGCGCCTGCCCCGCCCAGGGCGCAGGGATACCGTGCCGGCTTCGGTCGGGCGGAGTGTGACGGCCGACGATCCGGCTGCGGACGGGTCGGCCGGCCCGGATCGGGGAAGGAGGTGATCGATCGCCGCCACGGACAGCGAGCGCGAGCCGTGGGCACAGGACCGGCGGTTCGGTGGATGCGGCGCTTCGGCGGATGGGATGTGGGTGGACGCGAAATCGGCGGGTCGGGATGAGCGGCCGTGGCCCTGGCCCGAGCCGGCGGCGAGCGGGCAGGTGGATGCGGCCCGCGGCGGGGATGCGGCCGGCGTCGGGGATGCGGCCCGCGGCGGGGATGCGGCCGGCGTCGGGGATGCGGCCGGCGTCGGGGATGCGGCTCGTGGTGCTGATTCAGGCCGTGGGGCGGATTCAGGCCGTGGTGCTGATTCAGGCCGTGGTGCTGATTCAGGCCGTGGTGCTGATTCAGGCCGTGGTGCTGATTCAGGCCGTGGTGCGGATGCGGCTCACCGGGCGGATGCAGCTCGAGGTGCGGGGGCGGCTCGTGGGGCGGGGGTGGCCTTCGTTCTCGGCGGGGGTGGCATCCTCGGTGCGAGCGAGGTCGGCATGCTCGCCGCCCTGTTCGACGCCGACATCCTGCCCGACCTGGTGGTAGGCACCTCCGTCGGCGCGATCAACGGGGCCGCGGTGGCGGCCGAACCCGCGCCCGCGACGATCGACCGGCTGACCGATCTGTGGTCGCAGCTTGGCGTCTCCGACGTGTTCGCGGGGGGCCCGGCCCGGCGGCTGGCCACCGTCGTCCAGCACGGTCACCTGCACTCCAACGCCCCGCTGCGCGCGCTGCTGCGCACGCACCTGCCGGCCGGGCCGATCGAGGACCTGCCGGTGCGGTTCCAGTGTGTCGCGGCGAGCATCGAACGGGCCGCTGCGCACTGGTTCGACCGCGGACCGCTCGTCGAGGCGGTGCTGGCCTCCTGCGCGGTTCCGGCGCTGCTGCCGCCGGTGCGCATCGGGGAGGAGCACTTCATCGACGGCGGGATCGTCGACAGCAACCCCGTCGGACGGGCGGTGGAGCTTGGGGCACACACGGTCTACGTCCTGCACGTCGGCCGGATCGAACGGCCGCTACGGCCGCCGCGCTGGCCCTGGGAGGCCGGTCTGGTCGCCTTCGAGATCGCCCGCCGGCGCGGCTTCACCGAGGCGATGGCCCGGCTTCCCAGCGGGGTCGCCGTCCACGTGCTGCCGGTCGGGGAGCGCGGCGCCCCGCTGGTGCCGCTGCGCTACCGCTCCACCTCGGGCCTGAACCGGCGCATCCAGCAGGCCCGGCAGGCCACCGCGGCCTACCTCGACCTCACCGCCGGCGACCGTACCCGGTCGCTGGATGTGCTCTGACCTGGAGGGCTGACGCCGTGGGCGTTCCACCGTGGGCGATCCGCCGGTTCCTGGTCGACCCGCTGTTCGTGCCGCTGGCGGCGGCGCTGGCCCTGCTCGCCGTCGCCGTCGCCGCGCTCGGCCTGCTGGCCGCTCCGGTGGACCGCCGGCTGNGGGTGCCGCGCGCGGCCCTGCTCGTCGCGATCTACCTGACCGCCGAGATGGTGCTGATCGTCGCCATGTTCGGGCTGTGGCTGGCCCGGCCGGCCCTCGACGGGCGTTGGGAGGCCGCCCACCTGTGGCTGCTGCGCCGCACGCTCGCCGTGCTGGTCGCGGCCGCCCGGCGGCTCGTCGGGCTGCGCCTGGAGGTCACCGAGCCGCCCGTGGGGACGGTCGACGCCGGTTCGGGGCCCGTCCTCGTGCTCAGCCGGCACGCCGGGCCGGGGGACTCCTTCGTGCTCATCCACCTGCTGCTCAACCGTTACCACCGGACCCCACGGGTGGTGCTGATCAATNGGCTCCAGCTCGATCCGGCGATCGACATCCTGCTCGGCCGGCTCGGCGCCTGCTTCCTGCGCAACGACGGCTCGGACGACCATGCTGCCGCTCGGATCGGCGACCTCGCCAACAGCCTGACCGCCGGTGAGGCGCTGGTGATCTTCCCGGAGGGGGCGAACTTCACCCCGTCACGCCGCCGGCGGCTGATCGCCCGGCTGCGTGCCCGCGGCCAGTGGGACCGGGCGGCGATCGCGGAGGATCTTGACGCCGTGCTGCCGCCGCGACCGGCCGGGGTGCTCGCCGCACTCGCCACCGGCCGCATCGCCGCCACGATGATCGTGGCGCACGCCGGCCTGGACGAGCTCAGCGCGCCCGGCGAGGTCTGGCAGGCCCTGCCGTTCGCGTCGCCGCTGCTGCTGCGCTGGTGGTGGGTGCCGGCGGCGGAGATCCCGGGCCCCGAGCGGGCCAGGCGGCAGTGGCTGACGATGCACTGGGCAGTGGTGAACGCCTGGATCGGCGCTCAGCGCGCCGTAAGCCTCAGCGATGGTGGCGGTGGCGTTGCCGTCCGAGGCGGCGGCATTGTCGGCGATGGTGTCGGCGGTGGCGGTGGCAATGGCGGCGACGGCGTTGTCGGCGATGGTGTCGTCCGTGGTGGTGGTGNCGATGGTGGCGGCGGTGGTGGTGGCGTTGGTGTTGTCAGCGGCGGTGGTGTCGGCGCGGCCCAGCCAGCGGCGGGCGACCCGCCGTCGCCAACGGACCCGGCCAATCCCGTGCTGTAGGTGGCTTTTCCTCGGGGGCGGTGCGAGTTGGTTCCCGTGTCGTCTCCGCCCACAGCGTACGAACAGGTGTTCGACATTGGGTGGATGTTGTTCTACCGTTACCCCATGGATCTC